>NZ_JASBOI010000010.1:0-69452 GCF_039907245.1 Corynebacterium sp. c24Ua_83
CGAGGTCGGCCCACCGTCGGCGTGGCGGTGCACATGGTCGATGTCGCATGTGTACCCCGGCGCATCGCAGCCCGGAAAACGGCAGTGCCCATCGCGCCCTATTACTGACGCCCGCAGCAACTCCGTCGGCTGGTACCCCTCCGTCGCGGTGTAACCGGGGGCAGCCAGGTGGGTGACTTTCGCGAGCCACTCGCAACTAGCGGCCTCGGACAGCCAGTGATCCTCGGCGAAGACTCCGCGGGGCTGCGGGCCGACGGCCTTGTACAGGTTCAAGGTGACGTCGGTGGTGATGTTCTGCTCGAGCATCACCAGGAAAGCCTCCCCCATGGAGCATCCGCGCTTCAGGGAGGCCGCCTTCACCGCCTTGTGCAGCTCCACGCCGCGCAGGCGCGGCACTGTGAGGGTGAACGCGGTGGTCTCGTACTGGCTGCGGTCGATCACCAATTCGGGCGAATTCGTGTCCATGGGCGGAGTGTCGTCCAGCGGAACCGCTAGCTTGTCCCGATCCCCCACAATCGCCTTGACCTTGTTGTAGGCCGCCCGTGGGGTGGGAACCTGCTGGTTCGGCACGGTGGGCTTAAGGGCCTTCAGAATCTCCTGTTCCACCTCGGCGCGCTTGTCCGGGGCTACGGCCTCGACAGCCTCGGTGACCTGCTGGATATGACGAATAGTGAAAGCTCCGCTGCGGAACAGCTGGTGGAGTTGTGGGAAGGCTTGGAGCATCAGCCCAGCGTCGGCATAGTTGGCCGCCACTACCTTGCTGATGCCGAAGCGCACCGCGAGCTTGGAGACATGATCGGGAACGAGGTCGTCCGGTGCCGGA
The DNA here is from genome assembly GCF_039907245.1 of Corynebacterium sp. c24Ua_83. NCBI lineage: Bacteria > Bacillati > Actinomycetota > Actinomycetes > Mycobacteriales > Corynebacteriaceae > Corynebacterium > Corynebacterium sp. c24Ua_83. The sequence continues at coordinate 824 of NZ_JASBOI010000010.1, forward strand.
GTAGACTGCTCGACCATGGCGAGGTGGGTCAGATTGAGGGCACGGGACGTCGCCGTTAACGGGTCGTTGGAACGCGCAAGCCGGTAGTAAGGCTCTGCGGTATCGGGCGGCGGTTCGGTGGTGTTTGTGGTGAGTGTTGTGGTGTTCATACGATCCCCTTCGTGAACTGACACCAGTTTAGAACATACAATCGACCACAGTCAAGGTTTTTGGCTATTTAAATGCAAAGACTCAATCTCTACTAGAACGTTTGACCTAATGTTCATTCTCCACCCAAGCCCCAGATTTCGTGTAAAAATGACACCATGAGCACTTTGGATCTCTCCCAAGAAACCGTCCTCATCACAGGCGCCAGCTCGGGCCTCGGCAAGGAGTTCGCCACCCAACTGGCAGCCAAGGGCGCAAACCTCGTACTGGTCGCGCGCCGCCAGGATCGGCTGAATAAGATTGCGGCGGAGATTAAGAGGCGTCATAAAGTAAAGGTCGAGGTAATAGCCAAAGACCTATCCGAGCACGGCGTGGCCGGCGAGATCTCGTGGGAGCTTTCGACGCGCGGGATTACGGTGACCTCGCTGATCAACAACGCGGGCTTCGCCAACTACGAGTCCTTTACCGACGTCCCGACCGACCGCCTTCGCGCGGAGATCGCGGTTAACGTGCACGCGCTGGTGGAGCTGACGCACATGTTCCTGCCGCGGTTCGAGGAGCGCGGGAATGGATTCATTCTGAATGTGGCGTCTATCGCGGGGTTCCAGCCCTCCCCCGGCATGGTCGTTTACGGCGCGACGAAGTCGTTTGTTCTGTCGTTTACGGAGGGTCTGTACGCCGAGCGGAAGGGCTCCGGCGTGCGGATCATGGCGCTGTGCCCCGGGCCGACGGAGACCGAGTTCTTCCGGGTGGCGGGCAGCGACCGCGCCGACGGAGGCCTGAAGCGCATGAGCAGCCACGACGTTGTGGCCGATGGAATCGAATCCTTGCTACGCAAGTCCCCGCCGCCGTCTGTGGTCTCAGGCACCTTCAACAAGGTGCTAATGAGCGTGTCGCAGCGCATGCCACGTCGCGCCATGACGGAGATTATGGCGCGGATGATGAAGCGCTAGCTAGATCCAGCAGAAGGCGCTCGTCGCGAGCCACCAATTGCACGCCGACGGGCAGGCCATCGCTTCCTCTACCTGCGGGAATACTCATCGCGGGGTGTCCGGAAACATTCCACAGAGCAGTGTAAGCCACCGATGGCAGACTAGCGATCTGTGCAGCCAGCATGCCCTTGCCCGACAGCACACCGGCGCGCGCCGGGCGGGAAGCGACAGTCGGGGTCAGCAGCACGTCAATGTCGTCGAACACTCGATCCAGCTGCTCCCCCAGCCGATCTGAGAATCCTTCGGCCCAGCGCAGCACCGGACCTTGGGCCCACACACCTGCCGCGCGGGTGACCTTGTGGCGCCTTTCGATGCGGTCGGGATACTCCAGCTTTGCAATCTCCTTGCGAATCCCTGCGAAAAACTGAGTGACGAACGCCGCCGTCGGATCCTTATGCCGCAGCCTGTAGTCGCGCACCTCGTGGCCCATTCCGCGCAGCCGCTCAGCTATCGCGTGCACAGCACGGACATGGTCACGATGCGGTGGGGTTAGCGGCGTTGAGGGTTGCAAGCTCACGCCGATTCTTATTGACGCCCCCTCGGTTTCGGTAGCGACGGAGTCAGATAGGGCGTCAAAAAGAAGGGCGCAGTCGCGTGCAGAACGGGCGATGGGACCGGCGGTACCGAGACGGCACCACAGGTCCTCCCCCGGCAGTGTGCCGCGAGCGGGCTTTAGTCCATAGAGGCCACAGTGCGCGGAGGGAATCCGGATGGACCCGCCACCATCGCCGCCGACGGCGAAAGGCACCCAACCAGCGGCAACGGCGACGGCGGAGCCTCCGGAGGAACCGCCCGGAGTGTAGCTCGTATTGTGCGGGTTGCGGGTGATACCGCGGGCCTCGGACTCGGTGAAGGGGAACGCGCCAAAGGCAGGCATAGTGGTTTTGCCCAGAATGATCGCGCCCGCGTTACGCAAGCGACGAACGATTTCGTCGTCGGTGGCGGCGGGCGTGGGGTTCGCATTAGTGCCGTAGGTTGTGGGCACTCCGCGAACGTCGACTTCCTCTTTGATGAGCACCGGTACACCGTGCAGTGGGCCAGGGTCGGTACTGGAGTCGAGCTCGGCGGCGGCTTCCAAAGCCTCGTCGTCCAGGAGAACCGAGATGGCATTGAAGTGCCGGTCCTGAGCGCGGATACGGCGGAGGGCCTTCTCAATGAGCGGCACGGCGCCGCACTCAAGTGCCTCGGCGCGCCATTCGTTAGAGCTGAGCAATAGTCGCCTTCAGGTTCTCGCCGACGCGCTTGCCGGAGTGGATGCAGCCGCCGAGGAAGGTGCCCTCGAGGGCGTTCTTGCCGTGCATGCCGCCACCGCCGAAGCCGGCAACCTCGCCGGCGGCGTAGAGGCCGGGCAGGACCGAGCCGTCGGTGCGCAGGCAGCGGCCGGAAAGGTCGGTCTCGATGCCGCCGAGGGTTTTGCGGGTCAGAACGTGCAGCTTGACGGCGATCAGCGGCCCCTTCGACTCGTCGAGCAGGCGGTGCGGGGCAGCGCAGCGGACGATCTTGTCGCCCAGGTATCCGCGGGCGGTGCGGATGTAGTTGATCTGCGCGTCCTTGCTGAAGTTGTTGTCCACCTGCGAATCGCGGTCCTCGATGATGCGACGCAGGTCGTGGACGTCGAGGGCGGGGGCATCGTCGTCGGCGATGGCGTTCATGCCCTCGACCAGGGAGCCCAGGTCGTCGGCGACCACCCAGTCCTCGCCGTGGTCCATGAATGCCTTCACGGCGGGGTGCGTGCCGGGGCCGACCTTGGAGAGCAGGTTCTTGACCTTCTTGATAGTCAGATCCGGGTTCTGCTCGGAGCCGGAGAAGATGAACTCCTTGTCGGCAATCGTCTTGTTCAGGATGAACCAGGAGTAGCTGTGGCCCGTGGTGCCGAGGTGCTTCATGGTGGCAATCGTGTCGCCACCTGGGATGATGTTGCTGGGGAAACGCTTGCCGGTCGCGTCGAGCCACAGGGAGGACGGGCCAGGGATGATGCGGATACCGTCGCCGGGCCAAATGGAGTTCCAGTTCTTCATGCCCTCGGTGTAGGCCCACATGCGGTCGGTGTTCACCAGGTTCGCGCCGGCGGTTTCGGAGATCTGGATCATGCGGCCATCGACGTGGGCGGGCACGCCGGTGACCATGTCGTTCGGCACCGGGCCCCACTGGTCGGTCGGCCACGCGCGACGCACCAGGTCGAGGTTGCCGCCGATGCCGCCGGAAGTCACGACGACGGCACGCGCGCGCAGCTCGAACTCCCCTACGGTCTTTCTAGATGACGCCACGCCGCGGTCCAGATCGCTCGGTTCCAGCACGCTGCCGCGCACGCCGACGACGGCGTCATTTTCTACGATCAGCTCGTCGACCTGGTGGCGGAAGCGGAACTCGACCTTGCCTTCCGCCTCCGCGGCCTCGATGGGCTCGCGGAAGACGCGCACGACCTCCGGGCCAGTGCCCCAGGTTAGGTGGAAGCGGGGCACAGAGTTGCCGTGGCCGCTGGCGTCTCCGGAACCGCGCTCGGCCCAGCCGACGGTGGGCAGCACGTTGAGGCCGAGGGCCTTGAGGTAGTCGCGCTTTTCAGTGGCTGCGAAGCGGACGTACTCGCGGCCCCAGCGGCGCGGCCAGTAGTCGTTCTGGGAATCGTCGAACTGCGCGGAGTTCTCCCAGTCGCGCCAGGCGAGCTCCTCGGAGTCTTTGACCCCCATCAGCTTCTGCTCGGGGCTTCCCACGTAGAACAGGCCACCGAGCGACCAGAATGCCTGTCCGCCAAGGTTGTTGCGGTTTTCCTGGTCCAGGATCAGGACCTTCAGACCCGACTTCTGCGCCTCGTAGGCGGCGACGAGGCCGGCCAGGCCGGCGCCAACGATGATGACATCGGGGTTCGTGGGAGTAGTCACGGAAAGAGTTCCTCTCGGGAGTTATACGCGAATAGTTATTATTACGCTAAAACTATCCGGCGAGCCCCGTGGGGAAATCGCAAAACTACTTCGGGGCGAGGACGAATTGGACGCACCCGATGTCCTCGGCGGCGGCAAGCGCCTCGTGTAGGGCCAGCTGGTAATCCCAGAGGTGGCGGAACACCGGGTCAAAGCCGGCGGCCGCGGCCTGGCGCTCGCGGGAGAGGAAGTTCGCACGCCACAGTGGCAACGTTGCGCGCAGGTGGGCGCTGAGGTTGTTCTCCGCGACGACGGTGAGCTGGGTGTGCTCGGCCGCGGCCTCGCGGACCTGCTGGACGGTGGGGTACTCCAGGGCGGGCCAGACGTAGGCACGCATGACGTCCAGGGATTCGCGGGCGGTCTCACGCATCTCGTCGGTGGCGATGATCGACTGGATCACGGCCAGCCCGTCGTCGGAGAGCATGCGGTCGACGGCCTTGAGGTAGTGGCTCAAACCCCCGAGCCCCAGGGTCTCCATGCGCTCGACGGAGAAGATGGCCTCGTAGCGGCCGGACCACTGGCGCGGGGAGGGCACCGGCCCGGCGATGACCTCCACGTTCACTGCTCCCCCGACCCCGGCGGTGTGGACGCGGGCGCGTACGGCGTCCGCGTGGTCCTCGTCGCTGGTCAGAACGTCCACACGGGCGCCGCGCTTGGCGGCCTGCACTGCCAGCTGGCCGCCGGAGGAGGGCATCTCCAGCACGCGGTCGCCGGGTCCGACCTCGGCCTCGTCGAGCATGGTGGTGATGCGGCGGCGCTGCGCGTCGTCCAGGTCAAGGCGCTCCACTGGGTCCGGCTCGCCGAACCAGGTGAAGTCGATGCCGTCCTCGTGCGCGCTCGTGCGGGAGGCGCTACTGAACTGGGCGGCGCCCGTGGCGCGGGTGGCGCCGGCGTAGAGCTCCACGAGGGCCTCCGGCAGCTCCCCCGGAGCCGGACCGCGGCGCTTCGGAGTCCGGCGGGCGAAGAACTCCCCGAACTTCCCCTCGAAGGGCTGATCCATCAAGGCTCCAAGAACCTCCGGGAGCGGTTCGGCGGACCACTCCCCGGCCATGTAGCCTTCCGCCAAGCCCAACCAGCCCTCGGCGACCACCCGATCGATCACCTGGCCGTCCCGAACGACCATGTGCGGCACCGAGCCGGCGTCCAAAGCAATTCCGTGAGAAGAAAGTAGCGCTTCCATGCGCGTGGTGACGGCCTCGGCCCGGCGGCCCATAAAACGAGATTGCGGGGCGGCAACCAGGCGCGGCCAGCGTTCCTCGTCGATGTACGGAGACGTCATCATGCCTTCCTTTTGCGCTGTAACTCCCCCCGAAGTTACTAGGAAAACAACTTTTGGCTTCCTAGGCGCAACCGAAAGCGCCCGAATTTTTCAGATCCGGGGGATCTCGGTGTGAAGCGCACGCCTGAAACAATTAAGATGGTGCCGGATTACAACCATCATTGAGGAGAAGCAACTAGATGACCAGCACATCAAACCGCCACCACGTCGTAATCATCGGCGCGGGCTTCGGCGGACTGTTTGCGGCGAAGAAGTTTAAAAACGAGAACGTCCAGGTCACAATCGTCGACCGGACGAACCACCACCTGTTCCAGCCGCTGCTTTACCAGGTTGCGACCGGCATCCTCTCCGAGGGCGAGATCGCCCCGTCCATCCGCCAGATCCTGGCGGACCAGGACAACGTCCGCGTGGTCAAGGGCGAGGTCCGCAACGTGGACATCAACGAGCAGACCGTCACCGCCGACCTGGGCGGCACCGATGCCGTACTGAAGTACGACTCGCTGATCCTGGCGGCCGGCGCCGGCCAGTCCTACTTCGGCAACGAACAGTTCGCAGAGTTCGCGCCGGGTATGAAGACCGTCGACGACGCGCTGGAGATCCGCGCCCGTGTGACCGGCGCCTTCGAGCGCGCCGAGATCACCACCGACCCGGAGGCCCGCGAGCGCCTGCTGACCTTCGTGGTCGTCGGCGCCGGCCCGACCGGCGTGGAGCTGGCCGGCCAGCTGGCCGAGATGTCCCACCGCACCCTGCGCGACGAGTTCCGCGAGATCGACACTGAGGACACCCGCATCCTGCTGATCGACGGTGGCTCGCAGGTGCTGGCGCCGTTCGGCAAGCGCCTGGGCCGCAAGGCTGCCCGCCGCCTGGAGGACCTGGGCGTGGAGGTCATCCTCAACTCCCTGGTCACCGACGTGTCCAAGGAGGGCGTGCGCTACAAGGACATGAAGACCGAGGAGGAGCACTTCGTGCCCTCCTACGCCAAGATCTGGTCCGCTGGTGTGGCCGCTTCTCCGCTGGGCAAGCACGTGGCAGAGCAGGCTGGCATCGAGGTCGACCGCGCGGGTCGCGTGCCGGTGAACGACGACCTGACCCTGGGCGAGCACCGCAACATCTTCATCGTGGGCGACATGATGAGCAAGGACCGTCTGCCGGGCGTGGCTCAGGTGGCGATGCAGGGCGGCCAGTACGCGGCAAGCACCATCCTGGATGAGGTCAACAACGGCACCGCCCCCGAAGGCCGCGTTCCGTTTAGCTACTTCGACAAGGGCTCCATGGCCATCGTCTCCCGCTTCAACGCGGTCGTGAAGATGAACAAGGCCGAGGTCTCCGGCTTCTTCGGCTGGGTCATGTGGCTGGTGCTGCACCTGCTGTACATGGTGGGCTTCCGCAACCGTGCGGTCGCGGCCTTCAGCTGGGGCCTGAACTCCGTGTCCCGCCGCCGCTGGCAGCTGGTGGCCACCCGCCAGCAGCTGCACGCGCGCAACGCGATCCGCAAGCTGCGCGACCTGGAGGACAAGGAAGGCATCCGCTCCATCGAGGTTCGCGACAACCTGCGCTTCGGCGAGGGTCGCGACACCCGCGCAGTATCCGACTAGGCCTTCGGCATATCCGGCACTACCTGCGTCTTGAGGAAGGTCAAGGCGCAGGTCTTGCCGGTTTTTTCGTTCTTGTGCTCCACGCGGAACAGGTGCGTGGTGCGCCCGACATGCTCCGCCTGGACGGTGGAGACGATGACGTCGCCCTTGACGGACGGGCGCAGGAAGTGCGTCTGGTTGGAGGTGCCCACGACTGCCGGACCGGCGCCCGCGGCGACGAAGCTGGCCATGGAGCCGGCGGTCTCCCCCAGGCTGGCGTACACGCCGCCGTTGGTCACGCCCCAGGGCTGTAGGTGATCCTCGGTGATCTCGAGTGCCAGCTGCATCTTGTCCGGGCCGACGGCGCGGTACTGCACGCCGAGGGTGCGGTCGAGAGTGGGGTGCTTGGCCAGTAGTTCGTTGAGGGTGGCGATCTCCTGCTCGGTGAGTTCGCGCTCGGTGGCAACACGACTTAGTTCAATGAAAATATTGGACATGCGCCTAAGCCTAACCAACCCATCGCCCTGTAAGATGTAAAACCATGACTACTGCTGAAGGAACCGCCCAGATTGGTGTTGTTGGACTGGCCGTGATGGGCTCCAACATCGCCCGGAACTTTGCCAACAACGGTCACACCGTGGCCGTCTACAACCGCACCACCGCGAAGACCGACAAGTTCATGGAGGACTTCGGCGAGACCGGCAACTTCGTTCCCTCGGAGACGATCGCCGATTTCGTTAAGTCGCTGGAGCGGCCCCGTCGCGCCCTGATCATGGTGCAGGCAGGTGCTGGTACTGACGCCGTTATTTCCCAGCTCGCCGCGGAAATGGACGAAGGCGACATCATCATCGACGGCGGTAATGCCCTGTACACCGACACGATCCGCCGCGAGGCCGAGATGTCCGAGCGCGGCCTGAACTTTGTCGGCGCCGGCATCTCCGGCGGTGAGGAAGGCGCGCTGAACGGCCCGGCGATTATGCCCGGTGGCCCGGCGGAATCCTGGGAGGCCCTGGGGCCGCTGCTGGAATCCGTGGCGGCGAAGGTCGACGGCACCCCGTGTGTGACGCACATCGGCCCCGACGGCGCGGGACACTTCGTGAAGATGGTGCACAACGGCATCGAGTACGCCGACATGCAGGTCATCGGCGAGGCCTACCAGCTGCTGCGCTACGGCGCGGGCATGGAGCCGGCGGAGATCGCAGAGGTGTTCAAGACGTGGAACGAGGGCGACCTGGATTCCTACCTGATCGAGATCACCGCCGAGGTACTCTCTCAGACCGACGAGAAGACCGGTAAGCCGCTGATCGACGTCATCGTGGACTCCGCGGGCCAGAAAGGCACCGGCCGCTGGACCGTGAAGGCGGCCCTGGACCTGGGCATTCCGACCACCGGCATCGGCGAGGCCGTGTTCGCCCGCGCGCTGTCGGGCGCCCGCGAGCAGCGCGACGCCACCATCGGCAACCTGCCTAGCGGCGAGCTGTCCACCCTGGACGTGCCGAAGGAAGAGTTCATCGAGGATGTCCGCCGCGCGCTCTACGCCTCCAAGCTGGTGGCATACGCGCAGGGCTTCGACGAGATCAAGGCTGGCTCCGAGGAACACAAGTGGGGCGTGGACCCCCGCGACCTGGCCACCATCTGGCGTGGCGGCTGCATCATCCGCGCGAAGTTCCTGAACCGCATCCGCGAGGCCTACGACGCGAACGCGGAGCTGCCCTCCCTGCTACTGGACCCGTACTTCAAGGGTGAGCTGGGCGGCCTAATCGACTCCTGGCGCCGCGTGGTCATCCTGGCTACCCAGCTGGGCCAGCCGGTGCCGGTGTTCGCCTCTTCCCTGTCCTACTACGACTCGCTGCGCGCCGAGCGCCTGCCGGCGGCTCTGATTCAGGGCCAGCGCGACTACTTCGGCGCCCACACCTACCGCCGCACCGACCGCGAGGGCTCCTTCCACACCCTCTGGTCCGGGGACCGTAGCGAGGTTGAAGCGTAATTGTCCCGATCAGAGTTCGGAAAGCTCGGGTTGGATGACTGCATCACCAAGGAGCTTTCCGCCGAGGGAATAACCAAACCCTTCCCCATTCAAGCGGCCGCCATCCCCGCGGCCGTCGAGGGGCGGGATGTTCTCGGCCGCGGACCGACAGGTTCCGGCAAGACATTCACGTTCGGGCTGCCGATGATTCAGTTGCTGAGGCGGGGGGCGTCAAAACCAAAAAAGCCGCGTGGCGTGGTGCTGGTACCGACCAGAGAGCTGGCGACACAGGTGCGCTCGCGGCTGGATCCGATTGCGAACGCGGCCGGTCAGCGACTGCTTGAGGTCGTCGGCGGGGTGAAGATTCAGCGGAACATTACGGCGCTGGCCCGGCCCGTGGACATTCTGGTGGCCACGCCGGGACGCGCCCTGGATTTGCTGGGTCAAGGCATGCTGGACTTTTCCGACGTGAAGGTCGTAGCCATCGACGAGGCCGACCAGATGGCCGACATGGGCTTCTTGCCACAGGTGACCAAACTGCTGGATCGCATGCCGAAGCAGGCGCAGCACCTGCTGTTTTCCGCCACGCTGGACGGCGACGTACAGGTGCTGGTGGATAAGTACATGCGCGAACCCGTGACGCACTCCACCGGCGAGGCCACCGCCAGCGTAGACACGATGCGCCACCTGCTGGGCGTGGTGGAAAGCCGCGAGGAGCGCAACGAGCTGGTCGTGGCCATTGGAAAGCTGCGGAAGCGTACTGTAATGTTCATGCGCACCAAGTACGCCGTGGACCGGCAGGTAAAGAAGCTGGTGCGCGCGGGAGTGCCCGCCGTGGGGATTCACGGTAATAAGGGGCAGAACACCCGCCAAGCGGCGTTGGATGGCTTTACCGAAGGCAAGAATACCGTGCTGGTGGCCACCGACATTGCCGCCCGCGGGATCGACGTGAAGGACGTGGAGCTGGTCGTGCACATCGACCCTCCGGCCGAGCACAAGGCGTATGTCCACCGGGCCGGGCGCACCGCCCGCGCCGGAGCAAGCGGCACAGTGGTGACGCTGTCCTTCGCGGACCAGCAAGCTGACACCGAGAAAATGATGGCCAAGGCCGGGGTGCACCCAACCGTGCTGCCGGGCGCCAAATTGGTCGCCGAGCTGAAAAAGATTTAGGAGTCGGAATACTCAAGTGGACATAGTTCTTTCCCTAGTCGGGCTAGTCCTGTTTGTGCTGCTAACGGCCGCTACCGGCCTGTTCGTGGCTGTGGAATTCGCGATGACGGGGCTGGAACGCTCCACCATTGACGAGCACGCCCGCACCAAGGGCGACGGCACGGCGAAGCTGGTGCAAAAGGCGCACGGGCAGCTCTCCTTTCTGCTTTCCGGCGCGCAGCTGGGCATTACGATCACCACCCTGGCCACGGGTTATCTGGCGGAGCCGATCCTGGCGAAGTTCTTCGACCCGGTGCTGGAAGCTGCGGGGTTAAGCGAGGCCGCCGCCATGCCGATCGCCCTGGTGCTGTCGCTGATTGTGGCGACGGTGCTGTCGATGGTGTTCGGCGAGCTGGTGCCGAAGAACCTGGCAATCACCCACCCCATCGAGGTGGCCCGCGCTACGATCCGCCCGGCGTGGACCTTCAACGTGGTGCTGAAGTGGTTCATCAACGGGATGAACTCCATGGCCAACGCGGTTGTGCGGAAGTTGGGCATTGAGCCGGCGGACGAGTTGGCGTCCGCACGATCGGCCGAGGAGCTCTCGGCGCTGGTGAGAAACTCGACGGGCAGCGGTGGGTTCACCGAGTCTAAGGCGCGGATTCTGGATCTGTCGCTGCGGTTTAGTGACGCCTCAGCGGAGGATGTGATGACACCCCGGTCGACCGTCGAATCTCTGACTGTCGAGGAGACCGCGCAGGATCTGATCGAGCTGGCGCTGGAAACCGGGCACTCGCGCTTCCCCGTGACCCGTGGGGACCTGGACGAGACCGTGGGCGTGGTGCACGTGAAGGATGCACTGACCATCCCCCACGACTCGCGCCCCACCACCACTTTGAACAAGCTGATGAAGAACGTCCCCTCCGTGCCGGATTCTTTGAGCGGCGATGACGTGCTGAATCAGGTGCGGGCCGCGGGCTCGCAGCTGGTGATGGTCGTGGACGAGTACGGCGGCACCGCCGGAATCGTGACGATCGAGGACGTGGTCGAGGAGATCCTCGGCGAGGTGTGGGACGAGCACGACGACGTGGAAGAGGACAAGGAAGTCCGCAAGACGGGCACCCACTGGGAGGTTTCCGGCCTGGTGCGCACCGACGAGCTGCCGGACGCCGTGGGCTACACCGCGCCAGAGGGCGACTACGATACGCTCGGCGGGTTGATCATGGCCACGCTGGGGCGCATCCCCGCCGAGGGGGACGAGGTGTTGCTGCCCGTCGGCGACAACGAGATGATGGAGAGCTTCGAAACGGGCATGTCCGGACGCTGGCGGGCCACCGTCAAGGAGATGGATAACCGGCGCGTGGACAAGGTGCTGCTGCAACCGCTGACCAAGGAGGAGGCAAAATAATGAGTGACATTTGGGCCATCGTCTTTGCCGTCTTCCTGCTGGCGCTCAACGCCTTCTTCGTGGCGGTGGAGTTCGCGCTGATTTCCTCGCGCAGGGATCGCCTGGATTCCATGATCGCCGCGGGCAACAAGCGCGCCAAGCGGGTGCTTTACGCCAGCGAGCACCTGTCGATCATGCTGGCGGGCGCGCAGTTCGGCATTACGATCGCCTCGCTGCTGCTGGGTAAGGTCGGCGAGCCCGCGATTGCGCACCTCATCGAGGCGCCGTTCGAGGCACTGGGGCTGCCACCGGAGATGCTGCACCCGGTGAGCTTTGCGATTGCCCTGCTGGTAGTGACGATGCTGCACATCATCCTGGGTGAGATGGTGCCGAAGAACATCGCCCTGGCCGGCCCGGAAACCGTGGCGACGTTCGTGGTGCCACTGCACCTGTTGTTCGTAAAGATCACGAACCCGATCATGCAGCTGCTGAACTGGATCGCGCGCCACACGCTCAAGCTGATGGGCGTGGAGCAGAAGGACGAGCTGGATTCCACCGTCTCCCCTGCCGAGCTGGCCAGCATGATCCAGGATTCCCGCTCCGAAGGGCTGATCGCCCCGGAGGAGGCCAACCGTCTGGACAAGGCTTTGAGCTCCTCGCGCCGCACGCTGGACGAGGTGCTGATCCCCGCGGCCGACGTGCACTGCATCCGACAGGATGGCCCACGGATGAAGGTAGCGGCCGTGGAGAAGGCGGTGCAGGAGACGGGCTACTCCCGCTTCCCCGTCACCGATACCAAGGGCAAGTGGATCGGGTACGTCCACGTCAAGGATGTGCTGGACAACCTGGTGGAGCCCGACGGCCAGCTGGATACCACGGACATCCGCCCGCTGCTGGAGGTCAAGACGGGTTCCAGCTTAGACGTAGCGATGCGCAACATGCGCCGTACCTCCAGCCACATCGCCGCCGTGGTGGATGCGGATGGGCAGATCATCGGCATGATCACGCTGGAGGACATCATCGAGGAGCTCGTCGGCACCGTCCGCGACTGGACCCATGACTGAGGTACTGCACAACTGGCGCGATAGGCAAGCCGCCCACCGGGAGCGCGTGCAGCGCCTCACCGAGGGGCACCGCAGGCGCCGCGCGGAGGGTGAAAGGCACCCGGTGTGGGATTTCATGTTCACCTACTACCCCACTACCCCTGGGAAGCTGAGCCACTGGCATCCGGGCGTCAATAAGGGTGTGGTGTGGGATGGCGACGGCGACCTGCCGCAGTACAAGGACCACTACGTGCGCCGCGGCGACGTGTGGACCCTCGATGCGGAACGGTTTATGGCCGCGCGAGGCAAGACGGTGCGCTATATCGCTCGGCTGTTGGACGCCACGTACCGGCATCCGCCCGTGCTCGGCTGCTTTGGGTTGCACGAGTGGGCGATGGTCTACAAGGATGCGCCCCGCCACCCCGAGCCTTTGCGGCTGGGCGCGGCCGGTACCGACGAGGTGGTGGAAGCGTCGCAGTTGAAGTGCACGCACTTTGACGCTTATCGCTTTTTTACGGACGCCGCCGCGCCCCGCAATGCCCACACCCCAACACGCGACTCGCAGCCCCAGCTGGAGCAGCCGGGGTGCCTACACGCCACCATGGATCTATACAAGTGGGCCACGAAGCTGGGGCCGCTGATCCCCGGCGAGCTGTGGCTGGACTGCTTCGAGCTGGCGTGCGACGTGCGCCGGCTGGACATGGAGGCTTCGCCCTATGACCTGCGCGAATGGGGTTTCGAGCCGGTGCGGATCGAGACCCCGGCGGGACGGGCGGAGTACGTGGCCCGGCAAAAGGGGCTGATGGAGCGCGGACAGGGGCTGCGCAAGCGGCTACTGGCCTACACTGGGTAGAAAACTACTGGGAGGAAGAAGAATCGTGGCACGTCACGCAAGCGGAAAGCAGAACTATCGGGTTGCCGGATGGGTCTGGGCAGCGCTCGCGGCCGTGATCGTGGTGGCGCTCCTAGTGGCCGGGTGGGTGGCGCTGGCGCGGAATAACCAGGACGACTTGGCCGCGCCGGAATGCCCGCAGGGGGAATTCGTGGTTCAGGTGTGGGCTGCGAATGAGGCGGAGTTGAAGGATGCAGTGCAGGAGTTCAACGATGCGAACGAGGTGGAGCTGGACCACTGCCTAAAGGCGGAGGTTGTGCGTAAGCCGGACGCGGAGGCGATTAAGGCTTACAAGGCGTGGGGTGAGGGCGGCCAGCCGGGCGCAGAGCTGTGGAAGCCAGCGGATCGGCAGATGGCCGATGAGGCGCTGGCGGTCTCCAAGGTGGAGGTCGCAGAAGAGAATGGTGGAGTGTTGGCCCCGCAGCTTCAGGATGGTCCCCTGCCGGAGCTGAACCAGCGGGCGCGGGGAGCTTTTCTGAGGCAGCTTTAGGCCATACGGCGACGGCGGCGCTCGGCCAGCTCGTCGATGGCAGCGTCCTGCACGACCTTCTCGGAGGGGAAGGCGGTGATGGTGCCGGTCAGTTCCTTCATCAGGCCCGGAACGGCAATGCCGAATACGCCCTGGCCGCCGTTGAGGAGATCGATGACTTCCTCGGAGGAGCGGCACTCGTAGACGGTGTGGCCGTCGGAGACGAGGGTGATGCCGGCGAGGTCGTCGACGCCCAGGTTCTCCAGCTTTTCCACGGCCTTGCGGATGTTCTGCAGGGAAATGCCGGTATCCAGCAGGCCTTTCACGATCTTCAGCACCAGGATGTCGCGGAAGGAGTACAGGCGCTGGGAGCCGGAGCCGGCGGCATTACGGATGCTGGGCTGAACCAGCTTGGTGCGGGCCCAGTAGTCCAGCTGACGGTAGGTAATGCCGGCGACTTGGCAGGCGATCGGCACGCGGTAGCCGACCTCGTCGTCGGGGCCATGGACGTCGAAAAGGGCATCCTGCATGAAACACTCCTGGTGTAATTTCAATTCTCTTCTAAAGATTAGACCGGTTTGCGGCACAGTCAACCGCTAGCCGAACATTACTTTAACACGAGTCACAAAAATCACACGTGTAACAACAGGCGTGTCATTCCTTGAGCCAGTCGTCGAGATCGCTCGACAGTCCCAGGCCCTCCCACATTTGTTGGAAGTCGGAATCCGCGTTGTCGCTGGCGGTGAAGCCCATGTCCTCCGGGTTCCAATCCAGCAGGAAGTCCACCTGGTCGCCGTCTTCGTCCACCTGCTTGAGCTTCGCCTCGAGCTCGTCGACCCAGGCCGGGTTTACGCGGATGAGCGCGCTTTCCACTCCGGGCTCCACGCGCACATCGAAGATCACGCCCGCGTGCCACAAGGGTTCCAGGATGGAGGGGCGAATGTCGATGAAACGCTCGGACTCCCCTTCCTCCAGCACCAAACCGGCGGTCATCTGGCCGCGAGAGTTGGTGACGATGCGGGCAAACCACGGGTCGCGCGCCTCGTCGTGCTTCAGGATGTTCGCCAGCACCTCGGCATCCGTGGGGCGCCCGCCCAGATCCAACGTTGGCTCCACCCAGATCGGCAGGATGTGGGTGCGCTGGGGCGTCATAAAAATAAGACAGTCGGGCACGGGCGCGCCGCAACCGAGAGAGCTACCGACAGCGCGGCCGAGGAAGACGACTTCGGTGCCTTTAGCCAAGGTTGCCCTTCACCAGCGCGGTGTTGAGCGAAATGATCAGCGCGGACATCTCGCGGGCGGTCTCGGCGGAGCGCTGCTGGGCGTTCTCGTCGCGGCCGTGAGCCAGCGGGTCGGCGATGCGGGAAACCATGTCGAACTGGCGGTTCGCGATGGTCAACAGCGCCTTCAGGTGGCGGTTATCCAGGCCGTGGTCGGTCAGGTTCTGCGCGATCTGCACGATCTCGACGTCATCGACCGAGAAGAAACCGGCCGAGTCGGCGGAGATCAGCCCCATGCGGATCAGGGATCCGGTGAAAGAATCCTGCACGTTGGCGCGCGCCGTAACGTCCGCGCGGGTCAGGCGGCGGGACTGCGTGGCCCGCATCTGCTCCGGGGAGATCGCACCGGGGGCGGACTTGCGGGCGGCGGTCACGGGGGTGACCTTGCCGGAATCCATGGCCTCCAGACGTTCGCGGATAACCTTCAGCGGCAGGTAGTTATCCCTCTGGAGGGTCAAAATGTAGCGCAGCCTGGAAATATCCTCCGGGGAAAAGCGCCGGTAACCGCTCTGCGAACGGCGCGGGCTAACCAGACCTTCGGATTCCAGGAAGCGGATCTTCGAGACGGTGACGTCCGGGAAGTCCGGCTTCAGCTGCTTCAGCACATCGCCAATGGACGAAGTGGGAAGAACCCTTCCGGCTGGTGAGGAGGCAGGTGCAGGAGCGCTAGCGTGGCTTCTCTGTGCGCTCACTTTTCCTTAGGCTTCCTTCGAACCGTTCAGGAACACCAGGCGGAACTTGCCGATCTGGATCTC
The DNA here is from genome assembly GCF_039907245.1 of Corynebacterium sp. c24Ua_83. NCBI lineage: Bacteria > Bacillati > Actinomycetota > Actinomycetes > Mycobacteriales > Corynebacteriaceae > Corynebacterium > Corynebacterium sp. c24Ua_83. The sequence goes on from NZ_JASBOI010000010.1 coordinate 16,675, forward strand.
GTCGCCATTGGACAGAACGGAGGAGTTCTTCGGCTCGCGGTTCACGTAGGTGCCGTTCAGGGATCCGACGTCCACAACCTCGTACTGGTCGCCATTGCGGCGGAACTCAGCGTGGCGGCGGGAAACGGTGACGTCATCCAGGAAGATGTCGCTGTCCGGGTGGCGGCCAGCGGCGGTCGTGTCCTGGTCCAGCAGGAAGCGGGAGCCGGCGTTCGGGCCGCGCTTCACAACCAGCAGCGCAGAGCCCTCAGGAAGGCCCTCCACACCGGCGGGAGAGGCATCGTGCTGCGAGCCGGACTCCATCTCCTTTAGAAGGTCTGCACGAAAGACTGACGTGGTCTCGACAGATGCCTCAGGCACTCCGGTGTTATCGCTCATGGCTTTCAAGTCCTCTCATTCGAACTAATCGGTTCGGCTATAACAATACGTCTAACAATACCCTAAAGCAGCTAGCGGAACATCTGAACGATAGACCCCATCACAGATCCCCCGGAGGAGGATAGCGGGTTGTCGTTCACCATGTAAGTCCACGTAGCGCTGGGCTTGTGCAGGCCCAGCTCGCCCAGCTGGGCGCCCTCGGAAGTGATCTCTACCTCGTCAAACGTCTCGCGGGCCTTGTTGACGGCACGCTCGGCCAGCTCGCCGAAGGCGGCGATGGACATGCGGTGGAACTCGTCGATCGGCGATTCGCGGGCAATGGCGCGCAGGTGGATGGACTCGCGCACGTCATCCAGGTAAGCCAGGTGCTCCGACCACTCGTTATCCAGGTGGAACAGCATGATTTCGCGGGCGGCCTGCTCCAGCACTTCCTCGCTAATCCCCTGCTTCTTCAGCTCCGCGGCGCGGTCGACGTTGTGGTAGCTCAGGTCGTCCCAGGCCGCGGAGGTATCCAGCAGAGTGTCGCGGCGATCGTTGACGATGTCGCGCTGGTCCTTGATCATCTTGTTGTACTTCCAGGTGGTGGCGTGGATGTCCAGCATCTGGCCCTCGGTCACGCGCTGGCAGTGGTCCACGAACTGCTGGACCTTCTTCTGCGGCAGCAGGCCGTCGTCCTTGGGCTGGGCTTGCAGCTCCTCCCCTGCGCCGCCCACGGCGACCACGTCGTCTTCCAGGGAGACGAAGAACAGGGAGCTACCTGGATCGCCCTGACGGCCCGCGCGGCCGCGCAGCTGGTTATCCAATCGCTGGGAGCGGAAGCGGCCCACGCCCACGACGTGCAGGCCGCCGGTCTCCACGACCTCGTCGTGTTCGGCCTCGTCGGTGCCGCCTAGCTTGATGTCCGTACCGCGGCCGGCCATCTGCGTGGAGACGGTCACGCGGCCCGGGCGGCCGGCCTCGGCGACGACGGCCGCCTCGGCCTCGTGGTTCTTCGCGTTCAGCACGGAGCATTCCACGCCCGCGGAGAGCAGAGCCTCTGCCAGTTCCTCGGATTCCGCGACGTCCTGGGTGCCCACCAGCTGCGGCTGGCCGGTCTTCTGCACCTCGACGATGTGCTTGACCACCGCGTCGTTGCGCTCGGCGGCGGAGACATACACCCGGTCGGCTTCGTCGAAGCGGATGTTCGGCACGTTCGGCTCGATGACGGAGACCTGTAGGTTGTAGAACTGTCGCAGCTGATCGCCGGCTGCCAGGGCCGTACCGGTCATGCCGCAGACCTCGGGGTACATGCCGACCAGCGCCTGGATGGTGATCTGGTCGAGGATGCGCCCGCCGTCGGTGACGTCCAGCCCCTCCTTGGCCTCCACTGCGGCCTGCAGGCCGTCGGGCCAACGCTGCAGCTCGGCCACGCGGCCGCGGGAGCCGTCAATCAGAGCAACCTTGCCGTCGCGCACGATGTAGTGGACGTCGCGGATCAGCAGGTGCTCGGCGTGCAGGGCGACGTTCACCTGCACCAGCAGCTCGCCCTCGTCCTCGTAGAGGGACTCCACGCCCAGTTGCTTCTCCACGAATGCCGCGCCCTCGTCGGTGAGGAAGACGTTGCGGTGGTCCTCGGAGACGTGGAAGTGCTTGTCCTCCTCCATACGCTTGACCAGGTCGGTAATGCGGCCGGCGGGCGCCGGGCCGGGCTCAGAACCGGCGAGCACCAGCGGCACCAGGGCTTCGTCGACCATCACCGAATCGGCCTCATCGATCACGGCCACGTCCGCCGGGGTGCGCACCTGGTCGGCGCGGCGGGTGATCAGCTGGTCACGCAGGACGTCGAAGCCGAGCTCGTTGATGGCGCCGAAAATGACGTCGCGGGAGTAAATGTCGCGGCGCTGGTCCGCGGTGAGGTCCTCGTGGATCGCGCCGTGGGTCAGCCCGAAGAAGTCGAACATCGGACCCATCCAGTCGTTATCGCGCCCAGCCAGGTAGCTGTTGACCGTGATGACGTGAACGCGCTTGCCCTGCAAGGCGAAGCCGACGGCGGCCATCGCGCCGGCTAGGGTCTTGCCCTCACCGGTGGCCATCTCCACCACATCGCCGTGCAAAAGGCGGTAGGTGCCCTGCATCTGCACGTCGAAAGGCTCCATGTTCAGGGTGCGGCTTGCCGCTTCGCGCAGGATTGCCAGCAGCGCGGGAGCGTCGTCTACCTGCCCACCGAAGTGGTGGCCATCCTCGCTAGTGGATTGTTCGGTGACGACGTCCGAGGCGGCGTCACGAAGCTCCGCATCGCTTAGCCCCGAGTAGCGCGATGAGTCGGCCTGAGCGACCACGGCCCGGCTTTTCTTCTGATTCTTCTTCGGGGAAGATCCCATCGCCTTCCAGAACCAGTCAAATGCCATGAATGTGCCCTTCGAGTTTGAGGTGTAAGAATATGTAGACCACGTTAATCGACTTGAGGCGAGAGGCGATCCATGACCCGCACGATACGCTCCGTTCACGTGACCATTCCCACGGAAAGTGGCTGGCAGTTGGCGGGAACGGTGGATATGCCGCGGGATGTGAAGTTGGAGGATGCGCCCCGGCGGGCGGTCGTCGCGCACTGCTTTACGTGTACGCGCGGGGCGATTGGGGTGACGCGCATTTCCAAGGCTCTGGCACGGGCGGGCTATGCGAGCCTGCGATTCGATTTTGCCGGGCTGGGCGACTCGGGTGGCGAGTTCGAGGAGACCACGCTGGCGACGAATGTTTCCGACGTGCGCGCTGCCGCCGAGTGGTTCGGCGGGGCGGAGCTGTTGGTGGGACATTCGCTGGGAGGTACGGCGGTGCAGCGCGCGGCGGCAGACGTTGCCTCGGTGGAAAGCATCGTGACCGTCGGCACTCCTTTTGAGCTGCAGGAAACCGCGAAGCGCGCGCCGGAGATTATGCAGATGTTTGAGCGCCAGCGGGAGCTTTCTTTGGGACAGGCGCTGCTGGATGAGCTCGCCGCGGCCGATTCGGCCGACACTGTGGCCGCCGTTTCTTCTGGTGACGCCACGTCTCTGGTGCTGCACTCCCCCGATGACCTGGTGGTTCCCGTGGCGGAGGCGCATGCGATGCGGGCGGCGCTGCCTCGCGCAGACTGGGTGAGCCTGGAGGGGATGGATCACCTGCTGCAGCAAAGGGGATCCGGGCAGCGTGTGGGCGAATTGATCGCGGCGTGGGAGGGCTTGCGCCTAAAGTAGGTGGCATGGCTGAAGAGAAACTGACTTTTATTCCGACCGCCGACTTGGTGGACATCATTGGCAGCGACGTGCGCAGCTGCGATACGCAGTTCCGCGACCTGGGCGGCGTGGTGGAGTTCTGCGGGAAAATCACCACGGTGAAATGCTTCCAGGACAATGCGCTGCTGAAGAGCGTGCTGCAGGAGGAAAACCCGGGTGGCGTGCTGGTGATCGACGGCGATGCGTCGATGCACACTGCGCTGGTGGGCGACATCATTGCAGGCCTGGGCAAGGACCACGGCTGGGCCGGCGTGGTGATTAACGGGCCGATCCGCGATTCCAAGGTGATTGGCCAGATGGAATTCGGCTGCAAGGCGCTGGGCACCAACCCGCGCAAGTCCACGAAGACCGGCGAGGGCGAGCGCGACGTGACGGTGAGCTTCGGCGGCGTGGACTTTATCCCCGGCGAGTACATTTACTGCGATTCGGACGGCATCATCGTCAGCGATAAGGCCGTGCAGCCGGTCTAAGCAGGGGATTTCCTAACGGCGATGGGAGTGGGGTAACCTATCGCCGTTGCCCTTTTTGCAGGGCTTCGGCGGACTGTGGCGCAGCTTGGTAGCGCACTACACTGGGGGTGTAGGGGTCGCAGGTTCAAATCCTGTCAGTCCGACAAATTTCGGCACTAAGGACTATTCGTCCAACTTCCCCATCTCCTTGGCAGCAGCCATCAGCTCTGCCAGGACTCCAATCACGCCGTGCAACACGTCTCGGTCGCTAGAGAGTAACGCGTCGCGCTGCTTACGCTCAGCGATTCCAGAGAAGATTGCCTTTGTTGCCTCTCCTTGGAATCTCTTAGAGCGCTTCAACTGATCCTTGTTATTGGTTCGGCCCAGCTTGCGGGCTTCCGGCTGCTTGGAAAGCGTGCCCCAGGCGGCAACGATCATCTGCGCCGTCTGACCGGAGGTGACGTCCACACCAGCCATCGAGAAGATGTCGTTGACCTTTTCGACGGCCTCGTCGAACGCAGTGCGCAGCGGCGTGCTGTCCCCACCCAAAGTGACGTCGAACTTAGGCATCTTCAGGGGTTCTCCCCCTCCGTCGCTCAACGAACGGTCGACCTCGGTTTCGTTCTGAATGATCGCAACGCCCGCCAGCGATAGCCCGGTGATGAAATCCTCATCCTCGTCGCGCTCCGAGAGGTGGAGGTTGCGTTCCAGGACGGCGGCGAGCATGGCGCGCTTGGAGACTTCTGCGTCGGCGTATGCGACGATCTGGGAGAGGAATTCGTAGGCGTGGCGGTACTTCTCCGCATTGGATTTGAAGTCGCACGCCGCGGAACGCCCATCCTTGCCGGAATCGCGTCGAACTTGCCAGCGCTGGATGATCGGTGCGACGGCACCGCGCAAAGCCTCCGAATCAGAGCCAGCCATGTAAACCTGGGCGACTTGTTCCATTTCCTCCGGGGTATAGAACCCGGAGGTGTCGAGCTCCTCGCCGAGAGTGTGCAGCGCATTCGGGTCAATATCGGTATCGATCGAGGCGCCGACGTAGTAACGCTTGAAGTCCTTAACGATCATGTCTGGGTCGTTGGCGAAGTCCACCACCATCGGGGTGGGCTTGTTCTCGTGGATGCGGTTGAGCCGTGACAGCGTCTGCACGGTGGTGACGCCGCAGAGTTGCTTATCGACGTACATCGCGCACAGTCGGGGCTCGTTAAAGCCGGTCTGGAACTTGTTCGCGACGATGATGACGCGGTAGTCCTGCTCGTCGTCCTTGAAGGCGCGCTCGACGTCGGCGAAGGCGACCAGGGAGCGGAAGTCGTAGCCCTTGGACTTTTCGTCCGATACTCCCACGGCCTCAAGCACCACGTCGATTATGCCGGCTAGTATCTTCACGCCACGCTTCTTGGCCGCAGCCTTCAAAGCCTCCGGCAGGTCGTTGAACCTCATGTCAGCCACGTTCGCTTGCTCAGACACGGTGTATTTGTGCTCTAGCACCCGTGCCACGGCCTCAAGGGTGACTGCCACACGCAGGCGCTTCTGCTTGGTGACCTTCATGTCGCGGAAGCCCAGGTCCGCTGGGGTGAGCACCTTCGAGATCTCGGTGTCCTCGAAGGCGGCGTACTCTTCGAGCACGCGCTTACGGTCGGGCTCCTTCATCTCCCGGCGCTTCTCCCCCAGCCCCTTATCCGGCACCGACCAGCACTCGGAGGCATCGATCAGCTGGACGAAGCCCTTACGGTGCTCCTCCTTGTTCGTGTCCAAGATCCACACATAGGTAGAGATCCCCGTGCCGTAGAACATATTCGTCGGCAGCTGGATGATCGCGTCCACCAGGTCGCTTTCCAGCAGCCAGGCGCGGATCTTATCCGGCCCCGATCCCGGCGCACCGGTAAACAGCGGCGAGCCATTGGACACCACCGCCCCACGACCGCCCGCACCATTGGGGCCTGCGGGCATGAGCTTCGAAGCGACATGGGCCAGGAAAAGCATTTGGCCATCGTCCTTGCCCGGCAGGCCGTGGCTGAACCGGGAACCCGGCACCTTGGCCTGCTCCTTCACCGACTGCTGCTGCACCTCCCAGTCCATGCCGAACGGAGGGTTGGAGAGGATGTACTCGAACTGCTCGCCCTCGTAGAGGTCGGTGAGCAACGTATCGCCGTGGCGGATGGCATCCGGCTCACCACCCTGGATCAGCAGATCGGCCTTACCGATGGCGTAACCAGTGGACATAAGTTCTTGGCCAGCCAGAACTACCTCGATGTCTGGGTTGAGCTCCTTGAGGGCACGCGCGGCAACGAGCAGCCCGCCACCGGTGCCTGCTGTCGGGTCGCACAACCGGTCACGATGGATACAAGACCCCAGTGCGGAGTGGCGCTATCGGATAGCGTCATTACCGGCTATGAACTGGGAATTCGTCCCAGTGCTACCGTTTGGAGATTAGCTTGCTGAGCCGCTAAGTGTCCGGCACGCCGCTACTCCGGCTGGCGTCCGTAGAGGGGTGAACCAGTCGGGATTTCGCGCGCAGTAGTGAAGATGCCTACGTAGCACCTTCCACAGACTGAAATGTATCGAGAGGCCTGCACATGACATCCATGCCGGATCGCGGTGGTTTATTGCTTTGCGACGCCCACCACCTCCCCGCAGGAGCGTGCCCACGGGGCCTCCGCCGTCGACTTCCACGTCAGCATCAGCCGCCACGACAGCGATCACGCCATCGCCATCACGATTGCCAGTGCGGTTCTGGTGAGGTGAAGGTCATCGCCGCGATACCGGTAAGCTGAGGGCGTGATGAAACTGGGGCACGTTTATTCGATGGCGAGCATCGTCGAAGCGCTGCTGCACGCGCCGACGCCGGGCGACGAGCCCCGAGACGTTGATTCGGTGGACGTCGATTCACGGGGCGTTGTTTTTGGGACGCGGGAGTTTTGTCTTTACGGCCCTTCGTCCGAGGGAGGTCTTCGAGCGGACGGCACCTACCTCATCGATGAGTGCCCCAAGGTCGGCGACGATGGCCGGGAACTTCTTCCCGAGGCAGCCACCGCCGCAGGCCTTGAATTCCTCGCCATGGGGGAGCACCTCGAGGATGTCGTGTACAGTCTGCGGCTGCAGGGAGCGCCCACGGATGTGGCGACGTGCGTCGAAGCGATCAACCACTATCTGGCGCACGACGTTTTCCTCGTCGTCGATGGTCCATCCGGTGTGAAGGCGCTGTCCGACGTCGTCGCCGACCGTGACCTCCTGCGGAAGAACCGGGTGGAATCAGTCTCGCTGGTGCTCGGGTTGTCGGTGCGCAAGGTGCTCGGGCAGGAGACGGCCGATGCGTTACTCGCGCTCCACGGCCACCAGCTGGCAACCGCGGTGAACATTGACGTCGCCGCCTGGAACCAGTGGAGCCAGAGCTCATTTGCGGGTCGGGTCACCGGTGGAGCCACTCATCGGCTGTTCGCGTGGGGACACGGCGGCGATGCGTGGGCGGTGCGCACCGACGACCCGGCAGCGCCCGTCGTGTACTTCGGCGCAGACGGGGAGGACGCCAGGGAGGCGGTGGATCTCGGCGTCGACGTGGCGCCCTTCCTCCGCATCGCCGACGCGTGGCGGGCGCGGGAATCGAAGCGGTTCGAACTCGGACCGGATCCGGCCGCGCACCCCATCCTTGCCGAGTTCCGCGAAAGAGTGGCGTCGCTGGTACCGGTGCCGACCGACTCGTGGCCGTGGCCCTACGAGTAGGCGAACAGGGCGGCGGCGGGCCGTCGTAAAGCATGGTGTCTGACACGGCTCACCCTCACACACAAATAGTTTGGTGTCCTCGTCATTCCCTCTTACTTTTGTGACAACAAGGTCACTTTCCACCTGACCTGCCCCCTCGGTTAGGTCCGGACGTTGTGCGAGTCGTCGGTTTCCATTTGATGGGTGCACTGCCGAGCGTAGTCGGCCGGTGTGAGATAGCCCAGCGATGAGTGCCTGCGGTCGTGGTTGTACTCGGTTTTCCAGTCGCTGATCACCACGCGGGCGTGGAGCAGCGAGTAGAAGGTGTTGATGTTGAGGCACTCGTCTCGGATCCTGCTGTTGAACGACTCGATGTAGCCGTTGCGCCACGGTGACCCGGGCGGGATGTAGCTCAAGCCGGTGCGGGTGCCGGCCCAGTGCGCCATGGCCTCACTGATCAGTTCGGGCCCGTTGTTGCAGCGCAGCGTCGCTGGGGCGCCGCGGACAGCGACGAGCGCTTCGAGGTGGCAGGTGAGCTTCGTGGCGGTGATCGAACGGTCGACCAGGCCTGCGATGCATTCGCGAGTGTGCTCGTCCACGATAGAGCAGATCTTGATCGGCCGGCCGCGTTCGTCGCTGTCGAATTGGAAGTCGACCGTCCACACCAGGTTCGGCGCCGAGTCGGAGGGCGCGCCGGCGGTGGAGACACCCACACATTTGCGGCGGCGACGTTGCCGCACACGGAGGCCCTCCTCGCGCCACAGCCGCTGGATCTTCTTGTGGTTGACCATCCAGCCCTCTGCGCAGGGCGTCGTGATACGCCCTGCGGTATCTCCATCTTGGGTACTTCTTCGCGTACGCCCAGAGCCAGTCGCGTAATGCCCGGTCCGGATCCGCGGCCGTTTCCCGGTACAGGGGGCGCCGGTAGGCCGAGCGCGACAGCCCGGCCAGACGACACGCCATCCGCTCACTCACCCGCAGTGTCCGGATCAGGTGAGCGGCAGCGGCGCGGCGTCTGCCCGGGCCTAAAAGTTTCCCTCCGCCAACTCCTTCAGCGCGGCCTTCTCCAACTCCGCCTCGGCCAGCAGCCGCTTCAGCGTGGCGTTCTGCTTCTCGAGTTCCTCGAGTCGTTTCGCGTCGTCGGCTTTCAACCCACCGTACTGGTTCCGCCACCGGTAGTACGTCTGCTCGCACACGCCGAGCTCGCGACATACCGCCGCGACATCGGCGCCATCAGCGAGCAGCCTGCCAGCCTGCCCGAGCTTACGAACCACCTGCTCCGGCGTGTGACGCTTCCTGCTGTTTGTCATGATCTGACCAGTCTCCCTGCCCGAAGCCTCGAGCACCACGACAACTCTCACAATGACTGGACCTACAAAAGGGGGCCAGGCCACAGGCTTGCAGGCTTCTATGATTTTAGGGTAGCCTAACCATATACGCTATTCATGCGAAGTCTTCATTCCAGCAAGGAGATATCGTGACTTCATCGCAACCTGGCGTTACACCTAGCCCTGCCCCCCCCACAGGAGCGGCCTCCACGACCGGCGCCACTCGCCGCGGGCTGGCTCCGGACGCGCCGCATCGTTTGAACAATCGCGGTTGTTCCAACTAGGGCACCGCACTTGAATTTCACTGAGGACTGCTATGAATTCAGAAGAATCTACTACGCATCCGGAACCGTCGACATCCGGCAACACTGGCGTCGAGAAGCGAAAGGCAGGGCAAAAGGCCTTGCAGGAGCTATTACAGCCAGTGCAATGGCGCATTCGCCTAGCGCAGCTCCTCGCGCTAGGCTCCTGCGTGCTTGCCGTAGCACCGTACATCGCCCTGGTCAGGCTTGGCGACGTCTTGCTCACGGCCTACCAGGAATCCGCCACGGTGGACTCTGAACGAGTCAAGAACATCATTTTTTGGCTTGTCACAGCATTTTTGTGGCAGGCGGGCCTCTACTTCCTGGCGTTGCTAGTCACGCACCTGGCGGATCTGCGCTTGGTGCACGTGACCAGACTGAGGATCGTCGACACTATCTCCCGGGTGCCTCTATCCTGGTTCGGGCGCAACAGCTCCGGGCGAATCCGTAAGGCAGTAGAAGACGACACCCGGACGCTGCACACGCTGGTGGCACATGCGCCGGTGGACATGATTATGGCGATCGGCGTCCCGCTGGGACTGCTGATTTTTAGCTTCATTGTTGACTGGAGGCTCGGCCTGCTGAGTATCGCGACCATACCCATCTACTTTGCCCTCCAGATGCTCTCCATGAAAGACATGGGAGCAAAGACCGCCGAGATGGACACCTACCTCGGTGAAGTCTCCTCCAGCGTGGTCGAATTCGCTGAGGGGATCAGCGTCGTCAAAGCGTTTGGCACCACGGGCAAGGCCCATAGTCGCTACATTACCGCCGCGGAAAACTTCGCCGACTTCTACTACGCATGGGTAGGCCCGTTGCTGAGAATCGGTGCGCTGAGCGAATCCGTCGTCGGGATCCCGCTGATTCTCCTGGTCAATATCGGCGGTGGTGTCCTCTTCACCGACGCCTCGGCCGCCGAAATCCTGGCCACCACACTGGTCGCACTGATCTTGCCTGCGACAATCCAACAGGTCGGCATGATGACGTGGTCCTACCAGCTAGCGGGCAATGTGGCGCTGCACCTCAAAGGAGTCCTCGATGTGCCGCCCATTGCCGAAGGTAACCTCGACAAGCACGACTGGGGTAGCGGCGACGCCGTCGACGTCGCATTCGACAACGTCACATTCTCCTACAACGATGCCCCACTGATTCAGAATTTCTCCGCCACGCTGCGGCCCGGGACGGTCACGGCCCTGGTCGGGCCGTCAGGAAGCGGAAAATCCACCCTGGCGATGATGCTAGCGCGCTTCCAAGACCCGGAGGAAGGACGAATCACCTTCGACGGTGTTGATATTCGCGAGTTTAGCTTCCCCCACCTCTACCGCACTGTTTCATTTGTTATCCAGGACACGCAGCTGCTCCGCATGAGCATTCGCGACAATATCCGCCTGGCCAAGTCAGATGCCGACGACGATGCCGTGTGGCAGGCGGCGCGTCAGGCACATATCGCGGAATTTATCGAACAACTGCCAAACGGGCTGGACACCGTCATGGGCGAGGGCATCAACGTCTCGGGCGGCCAAGCCCAGCGCATCGCCATTGCCCGGGCAATTCTCACCAACGCCCCCATCCTCATCCTCGACGAGGCCACCACAGCCGTTGACCCAGACGCGGAAGCCGAGATTCAGGCAGCGCTCAATGAACTAGTGAAAGGCAAAACCGTGCTGGTCATCGCCCACAAACCCGAGGCCATCGCGGGTGCCGACCAGATTATTGAGCTCGCGCCGGGGCACGCCCAGAAGCTTCAGCAGGCCGGGCAGTCCCAGCAGGAAGGAAACACGAACTAATGTCATCGGTGTCCACCATGCTAAAAAACTTGAACGCGATACAAACCGAGACCGGAGCGGCCAACTCCAAAAAACACTTAAGCCTCATGGCTGCGGTCGGCGTCACCGACGGGCTGGCAATCCTGACCCTATTGCCGATTACGCAGCAGCTCTCCGAGGCCAAGGTACCCACGGTTCCGCTAATCATACTGCTTGTCCTTACCCTTGTTGGCTTTGGGCTCCGCTACGTGACAACCCTGCTGGGCTACTCGGTTGCTCTGGACTTCCTGCGCAGCGCTCACCAGATTGTGGGCGATAAGCTGGCCACGCTCCCCCTTGGCTGGTTCCGCCCTTCGCGTACCGGAGGGCTCTCCAGCCTGGTATCCGACAAGTTCATGCAGGCGACCGAGCTATTCGCCCATCAATTGGGCATCCTCGTTCGCGAATTAGCTGTTCTAGTGACTCTCACCATCGGTGCATTCTTCTGGAACCCCTGGTTAGGGCTCATCTTCATCGTCCTCGGACCCATCGTCATCGCCGTGATGACCGGTGCTAATGCGCTCAAAAAATCGGCTGCCAACCGGGCACTGCCGGCGAGCAAAGAACTGTCCTCTCGTATCCTCGAATACGCCCGCAACCAGTCCACGCTCCGCGCGGCTGGCCGCAACAAGGAATTTGAACCGCTTGCCGACGCCCTCGACGCCGACTTCCGGGCACGGCGCAGGGAACTGTGGGTAGCGACAGGTGCGCTGGTCCTCACTGGCCTGAGCACCCAGATCTTCGTCGTCGCCATCATCGTGCTGACAGCATGGCTTGCCGCGGATCAGAGTCTGCATCCGCTGGTGGCTTTGGCGATTGTTGGCATCGCCTTACGTTTTTCGAAAATACTCGACAATTTGGGCGAAGCTTTCGTCGGCCTGGATGGCGGCCGCCTGACGCTCGACGAAATCTCGACAATCACCACCGCGGCATCGCTGCCGGAGCCTGCTAACCCACAAACTGGCGACAATTCCGGATCCGTCGAGTTGGATCACGTATCCTTCGGCTACCACACCGACTCCGGCGACCATACCCCAGTGCTTTCCGACGTTTCCTTCAGCGTCGCCCCACACACGGTCACGGCGATTGTGGGCCCTTCCGGCTCCGGTAAGACGACCATTTCGCGGCTCATTTCACGGTTCTTCGACGTCGATTCCGGCACAATTCGGGTCGATGGTGTCGATATCCGCGAGATGGGCACCGAAGAACTCATGTCCCGCCTGTCCATGGTGTTCCAAGACGTCTATCTCTTCGACGACACGCTGTACAACAACGTTGTCGTCGGCAAGCCCACGGCGACGCGCGAGGAGGTGCTGCGCGTCGCGGACCTCGCCGGCGTGACAGAAATTGCGGATCGGCTCGGCTGGGATGCCGACGTCGGCGAGTCCGGCGGGCTGCTCTCCGGTGGCGAGCGCCAGCGCGTCTCTATCGCGCGAGCTCTCCTCAAAGACGCCCCCATCGTGCTTTTCGACGAGGCGACCTCGGCCCTCGACGCCGAAAACGAAGCCAATATTCTCGCCTCCATGGAGGCACTGCGCCAGCACTCGACGTTCATCGTGGTTGCACACAAACTCGACACCGTCCGCGGCGCCGACCAGATTGTGGTGCTCTCCGATGAGGGCACTATTTCCGAGATTGGCACCCATGAGGAGCTCTACGCCGCAGGCGGCGACTACCGCAGGTTCTGGGAACGCAGGTCACAGGCTGCAGGATGGAGCATCTCCGCCTAAAGGCCGCCTCTATACCCACGTGTCCACACCTATTCCGGCAACTCGAAACATATAGAGTGAAGCGACTAGCGTAGTGAGCGTGGGTAGACACTATCTAGAACCAGACAAACAGGATCATCAGCAATTCCCGCCGAAAGAGCACGGGGACAATCGCGATCGGGTTCATCCAGACCGGAATGATCGCGGATGCGGCAATCACCTCGGCGAAGATCGGTGCGCTGGACGCTGGCAAGATCACCACTGGTGTGCTTAGTGCCTCGCGTATCGGGGCGAGGTCGATTACGGCGGACAAGCTCGCAACGAACGCCACCCAGGTGGGATTAGCTGGATGGAACCAATCCATTCGTATCAGTCCCACGCAGATCGCCTGGTACAACGGGTCCACGTTGGAAGGGACCTGAACCGCACTGGGTTTCGTTCCGGTCTTCTATTGAGACGATTGGGATATGCCCCAGAAGTATCCAGCGTCGTCTCGTGCCCGTGCGGTACGGATGGTGTTCGGTCTGGATCGCTCCGAGTTTGGTGGAGAGTTCATAGCGGTACGCCAGCCACCACTGGCCGACTGGTTTCAGTGTAGTAGTGTTCCTCGAACTGCGCTGGAGCGAGGTCTCCGCAGCGCGAATGCGGGCGGATGTGGTTATACCAATGCACCCATTCCAAAGTCGCGAATTCCAGAGCATCACGACCGGCCCACGGCCCCTCGCGCCACACCACCTCTTTCTTATATAGTTTATTCAGCGCTTCTGCTGCGGCATTATCATAAGAATCTCCAGTCGAACCGACCAAGGCTTCTATTCCAGCTTCACGCAGACGCTCTGTATAAGCAATGGAAACATACTGGCTTCCCTTGTCAGAATGATGAATTAACTGGTCGATGTTCCTGTTCTTTCGCTTCCTTTCCCATAACGCGTGCTCCAGAGCATCCAGCGCCAAATCGGTCCGCAAAGTCGTATCGACTCGCCACCCAACAATCATTCGGGAAAACAGATCCATGACGAAAGCGGCATAGACGAAACCACTCCATGTCGGCACATAGGTGATATCGGCAACCCAGCGAGTATCAGGAGTGTCTGCGGTGAAATCCCGCTTGACGAGGTCCCCCGGATACGAAGCGGTCTTGGGCTGCCGTGTCGTGGTCGTCGACCGGGCATTGGACACCCCGGCCAGCCCCAGGGCGCGTATACGGCGTTCGACCGTGCACCTGGCGATCGGCTCGTTCGGATAGAGCCGGCGCAGCATCACCCACACTTTCCGTGCCTTTCGGTGAGATGTGGTACTTGAGTCGAAAGGCTAACTGGCGGTGGCCGCCCACTACTTTCCGGGCCCCACCATCAGCCAGCGTTACACCACACTAAGGGACGCAACCCCGCTGTGTTCCAAACGGCGGACTGATTGAGTTCCGCTGTACTCATCCGGGCATGCCTCCTTGGGCCGAAAGTCTCAGTGCCCCTACGGTAAACGCACTGTCCAAAATCGTTCTCGAGACACGCACGCGCTGTCTCGCCTTCTAGTGCATCACCCCGATAGACACCGGGCTGACACCCTCGAACGAAATATCGAACAACTTCAATCTTTCAAGCCTTGCTGTCTTGCCTTATAGACCACCCTTAGCCACCGCCCCCACTCTCTAACGTGCTGCACCTACCCCACTTCACTACTTCAAGGTTTAAGAGCAGCCTCCCACCCCATCGTCAACCACTAGTTGACACCACCGTCAACCTATGGTTGACTTGCGGGCATGGATCCATTGACAAATATCCGACACACACTGCAAGCAGTCAGCCTCGCCGAACACGAATTGGAGGATGCCGTCACGCAAGCAAGGAACGCGGGACATTCATGGGCGGACATTGGGCAAGCGCTTAATGTTTCCCGCCAGGCAGCCTTCAAACGATTCGGTGCGGTGCGAAACCCCTTTACAGGAGAAACCATGTCCCCAGTATCAACCGACAAGCTCCCTGAGATTTCCGACGCGCTCATTCGCCACATTTCCAAGGGCGAAGAAGCAGAAACCGTTGAAATGCTCGATCCGCACGTCCGCGAGGACCTCCCCTGGTCCGTCATCGTGGACGTGTGGACTTCAATCCTGACCGACTTCGGCGAGCTCCAGGAGATCACCGACCAGACGATCGTCCCCATCAAGGGCGCCCGCAACGCGGCCCCGGCGTCAGAAGCACTCTCCACAAAAAGCACAGGCACATCGGTCGTCGTCTCGACGCTCAACCACGAAGCCGGCGAACTGATGTCTCGGATCGCCGTCAGTCGAGAGGGCACGGTCGTTGGCGTTCTTTTCTTGACGCCCGACGCCACGGACTACCCGTTCTAAACCAGCCGAGCTTACGGGTGACCTGAAACAGGCGTTGGAGCCCTAGAGCTGCCATTCCTTTGCCAGGACATCCACAAGGTCGCGCTGGCGCCGCTCCACGACTTCCGGGGTCCAAACCTGCTCGCCGAGCACCTGGGTGGTCAAGGCGAAGACCGCTACCCCCTTGCCCGAATTGAAGTACTTTTCCTTCTTGACGTCGAAGTCATAGTTGCGGGCGCGGGAGTTTGTCCGACGGTTCAAAAGCAACAGGTTTCCAAGACGATGGGTCCACTGTGCTGCCTCTTCCTCGTTGAAGTCCTGGTTCCACTGGCTACCCGGCGAAGGGTTCTGAGGTAATACGTGCTCAACGGTGATGATCCTGTGATCGTAGGAGGCACCGGGGTCAGCTGCCAGAACAGAGTCCAAACGCAGCAAGACGTACTTACGCACGCGAGTCGACAAGTAGATCTCACCGTCCAGACGCTCCAACGTGTCTGCTCGTTCAGAATCGGAAAGGTGGAAGCCTGGAGCGTCAATTCCGTAACCTTCGTCAAGCTGCTTGAGCAGTTCCATGTAGCGCTGCTGACGAGGAGTGGCATAGACACGGCGAACGAGCATGCTGGCGGCCAGTCGTTCCAGCTTTGCGAAGAATGCGACCAGAAATTCCGGGTCTTCGCCGTGCTCGGTAAGCGCCCACAGTGCCGGAGGGCGCCAGTCATCGTTATCGAGCTGCGCCAAGCGCTTCAGCCAACTATTGACCTGATCCCAGTATGGGCCGGGGCCTTGGAAATCCTGGGAGAGCAGCCGGATATCGGCCTTTGCATAGGGCTCCAGAACCTCTCGAATGAATCCGCTGCCGTTGTTCGGCATGTATTCTTCCAGAACCTGTTCACGGAACTCATGGAGCAAGCTCTTAACACTACGAGTGCGGGCCTTAATGGCGCGGATGTAAAGAAAGAGGTCACCGAATTCATCGCGGCTCAGCTCTTCCTCAAAATGCTCCCACCTGTCCGCAAAGTGCTGCTTCTGGTCCTCTGGGATGGCACCGATGACCTGCGACTTAAAAATATCCTGCGGGGACAACGGCAAGCCACGGGCATTCATGACCGAGAAAATTCGATATGCGCTGTTGAGATCGGGCGTCGAAACCGTCACGAGGAAGGCGCGCTGTGCAATAAGGCGAAAGAGATCCTTACGAGTTTCAGCGGGCAGCTGTTGCAATTCCTCGTGCAGAGCCTTGGCGTTATCTCGCAGACCTCGCTGCGCATCGGTTTCCGGGATGTTATCGCTTAACTCAATCAGCCCGAGGGTGCTGCCTTCTTTCTGTACGTGCTCCAAGAAAAACTGATTGTCTCGCGGGCGCAGTGCCAGGCGTGGGCGCGCGGGAATATCGTCCCACTCCACTGCGGGCTTCTCGATGAGCTTGTGAATCGCTTCACGCAACCCCGCATCAGTAGCCAAGTCGCGCAGAATCGCGAGCAAAAGAGTAAGAGTGGTCAGGCGTTGCTGGCCGTCGATGACCTCAGCGCGGACAGCATTCGGGGCTTTAACCAAAACAATAGAGCCCAGGAAGTACGGCTCATCAGTGTCACGTTCCAGCGCCCCAACCAGGTCAGCCAGCAGATGTAGAGACTCCTCGGTGCCCCAGGCATATGGTCGCTGGTATTCGGGGATAACGAACTCGTAGTCTCCGTCGTGCAGCAGCCGCCCAACGCTGATCTCCTTGGCATCGAGCTCTCTGTTTTCGCCTGCCACTCCATACTCCTATTCGTCAACTATTTTCATGCACCCACGTTATCCAATCTTGTCAGGAATCTGCTGCGAAGCGGCCCAACCTTACAGTCTCCAGGGCTTCAGGTTTGCCGATGCCCTGGTTTCCGTTACGGGCGATGTCCTTAATCAACCGATTAATTCTCTTTGGGGTGCGGCGATCCGCCGTCTGCCACCACAAGTAGTCCTCCCAGGCAGACTCATCCCAAACGAGAATCATTAGTCCTCAATGAGGTCGTGGTAGGCGCCGCGCCCCCGCTCCAGGTTCTCGATGGAACCGAGGAGGCGGCGAGCGTTCTCGGGAGAGCGCAGAAGGTAAGCAGTTTCCCGCAGTGATTCATACTCGGTATAGCTAATCGGCTTCACAGCGCACCTCCTGTCCTGAAAACCGCCGCAGGTCGTGTGCCTTCAATACTATCTGCCCCACTGGGGGTAGAAATCGCCTCCATTGGCGAGTTACCAGCCCCTGTGAGGCAGACTACAATCCATGGAACTCTTGCTGATTTACCTCGGTGTGGTCTTCGTATGCGGCCTCCTCGCTTGGGCCGTGCGGCTCCCACCCCTCATTGGCTTCCTCGCCGCCGGCTTCGCTCTCCACGCAGCCGGTGTGGAACACGTTGATTCCCTGGACCTTTTCGCCGATATCGGTGTGACCCTCATGCTCTTCGCCATCGGCCTGCGTCTGGATCTTCGAGCGTTGATGGATAAGGCAGTCTGGCTCACCGCTAGTGCCCATGTTCTTGTGATGACGCTGATTGGCGCGGGCTTCATCACCGCCCTCGGCGCGCTTGGCGCCTTCGGCCCCACCGATTTCTCCGTGGCTGTAAACATCGCGCTGGTCTTGAGCTTCTCCAGCACCATCGTCGTCATCAAGATTCTGCAGGACCGCGGCGACGAGCAAGCCCTCTACGGCAATATCTGCATCGGCGTACTGATCATGCAGGACATTCTGGCCGTCGCGTTCATGAGCATCCTTCGGGGCGAACCGCCACGCCTGGCTTCTCTGTTGCTAGTCGCCATCGTCCCGCTGCTGGCATTGACCACCCGCCGCTGGTACAAGCTCGGCCACGGTGAACTCGGTGCCCTGTTCGGCATCGTTATGGCCCTGCTGCCGGGTTACGCGCTCTTCGAGTGGGTGGGGCTCTCCGGCAGCCTCGGAGCCCTCATCATGGGCATTGTTCTCTCCCGCTCCCCCGGCGCAGAACAACTCAGCCATTCCCTGTTCACCCTCAAGGAGCTGCTACTGGTTGGCTTCTTCGTCAACATCGGCTTCCTGGGTCTACCAAACCTGCAGAACCTCGCCGACGCTGCCCTGTTGCTCATTCTGCTGCCCGTCCAAGGCATCGCCTACTGGGCGATCTTGTGGGGACTCGGACTGCGCAATCGCACTTCCGTTCTCGCTTCCCTACTATTGGCGAACTACTCTGAGTTCGCGCTCATTATCGCTGCGCTCGGCGTGAATGATGGTTGGCTCAACCAGCGCTGGCTGCTTTCTCTCGTCCTCGCGGTATCCCTCAGCTTCGTCATTTCCGCAATTCTGAACCCGCAGAGTGTCTCGCGGGCAACACGCCTGGCAAAGCGCCTCCCGACGCGCCCGCCGCACAAGATCCACCCAGAGGATCGCCCCATCAAACTCGGCGATGCCCACGCCCTGGTTCTCGGCGTGGGCCGCCTGGGGGTGTCTTGCTACAACGAACTCACCGAGGTCTACGGCACGAAGGTCTTGGGCGTGGAGCACGACCCCGCCCGAGTGCGCCACCTGCAGGAGCGCGGTTACAACGTTGTGGAGGGCGACGCCACAGATATCGACTTCTGGGAGCGAGTAAAGGACAGTCATCAAATCGACATGATCATGCTTGCCATGCCCGCCCAGCACGCCAACGTAGACGCAGTAAAGGAGATTTTTGCCTCCAACATCAATCCGGAGGAATGCACCATCAGTTCAGTGGCCATGTACCGCGAGGATGTCGAGGAACTCGAAGAACTTGGGATCAACGTTGTTGTCCACCTGCAGGACGGTGCCGGCGAATCCCTCGCCGAACGCACCTTTACAGAGAATCAGCAGCGTCGTGCTCGGTCCCAGTAGCACGGCGGTCCGTGAAATACCGGACCGCATAGTACGCCGCAGCCACCACGACGAAGGCCACGCCCAGGAAGGTGAAGGCGCCCTGCCACAGCGGGTTATCGTGAGCCACGCCCTGGCCGAAGAAGCCGAACCTGCGAGAAGTGGCGTTGCTGACAAAAGGCAGGAATACCACCGTCAAAACTGCCACTACTGCGAAGCTCAGCAGCTGCTCGACAATCCAGCCCAGCACTCCCTTCACCTTGTCTGAGACCGCCTGTATCAGCTGGAACCCGGCGTCCAGAAAAACGACAAAGAGCGGCACCAAGAACACCCAGTGGTGATACCAGCTAAACGGCGAGATGATGCAGGCAACAACTCCGCCAAGGGCCATAATCATCGAGTAGTTACCGCGACGGTAGCAGCCCAGGACCACGATGCTGTACAGCGCCACGATGGCGACAACGCAGACGAGCCACAGCACCGTGTTGTCGTAACCGAGGCGGTGCAAGACTGCGCCGAGGGACTGCGCGCCGGGATTGTCCTCGCCGCCGATGCGCTGCGTTTCGAAGATTTTGGTCTGCCAGAAAGACTTGGCGTCCGGGACGAAAAGGAAGCCGATGACGATGGTCGCGAGGATCGTGAGGGTCATGTAAACCATCGCGCGCCAGCGCCTGCCCAGCAACAGCGGCAGGTAGAAGAAGACCGGGGTGAGCTTAATGCCGGCGGCCAGGCCGCTGAAGATGCCGCCGCCCTTGTTGCCGGTGCGCCTGCGCAGGAAATCCAGGGCAATTAGACCCATGAGGAAGATGTTGATCTGGCCCCAGAAGAAGGTGCCGAAAATCGGGGCCAGGTGGATGGAAGCGACTAGCGCCGCCAGGGAAACGAGGACCAGCCCCGGGGACCAGGCATAACCGCGCTCGCGGAAAACCCCGATAATCACAGCAAACAGCACCAAGGCAGTGAGGCCTAGCCAGATACTCGCCGCAACCTCAAACGGTGCAAGCGGCAGCAACCTAAAAATCACGCCAGAAAAGGGCGGATACGTAAATGGAAGGCCCCCGACGAAAGGCTGAGAATACAGCTCCTGGCCACTGTTCAGTGCCACCGCCGCGTTGTAATAGACCTTGAAATCCGTCGGCCACTTAAAGAGGTTCGTGAACCAGTAAGCACGAACCTCTGGCAAAGTAAGCCGGTACACCGCATACGCAGCGAGAAGAGCGAAAGCCACGAACGCACCAAAAGCGCCCGGCAGCCTCTTGGAGGCGCCGCGCGAACTGGTGGACGCTATAAAACTCATCTCGTTTACTTTAAAACGCAAATCGTTGCTTTTTGGTTACCACGACCAAGCAAGGAAAAAAATTTTGCAGAGCTTATGACAGCCCATGACAAACGTCATGGCTCAATTCGTGATGAACGGTATGCGCGGTCCCTACTTCGCTGAAATAACGTGAAAACCATGAGCACAATACAACTCGCACACGCCATAGAAGTAAGCGGAATCAGCAAGACCTTCAACCCACGATCCAACAAACCGGTGCACGCGCTGAAGGACGTGAGCTTAAGTGTTCGCCCGGGCGAGATCATCGCACTGCTCGGCACCAACGGCGCGGGCAAGACCACCCTCGTGGACCTGATCCTAGGGCTCACTTCCCCGACCGCCGGCACAGTGAAAGTTATGGGCCAATCCCCCAAGCAGGCCGTATACAACCAAAACATCAGCGCACTGATGCAGACCGGTGGCCTGCTCCACGAGCTGACCGTGAAAGACACGGTGGAGATGATTGCCGCCGCGTTCCCGGAGCACCTGCCCCTCGACGAGGTTATCGAGCAGGCCAACCTGGAGCCCATCTACAAGCGCCGCGTAGGCAAGTGCTCCGGCGGCGAGCAGCAGCGCCTTCGCTTCGCCCTGGCCATCCTCGGCAACCCGGACATCCTCATCCTCGATGAGCCCACCGCTGGTATGGACGCCGGCGCACGCCACCGCTTCTGGGACTCCATGAAGCACCAGGCGCAGCTGGGCCGCACGATCATCTTTGCCACCCACTACCTAGAGGAAGCGGACAACTTCGCACAGCGCATCGTGCTGATGAATAAGGGCGAGATCATCGCCGATGGCACCACCGACGAGCTGCGAAACCTTAGCTCCAACCGCGTGGTTAGCGCCGAGTTCCCGGGTGGATTCCCTGAGCTGTCGGGCCTTAGGGGCGTCATAAAGAGCGAAGTAAACGGCCGTCGCCTGCGGATGACGACCAACGACTCTGACGCGCTTGCCCGGTACCTGTTGACGGAAACTGACGCCCGCGATCTCGACATCACTAGCCACAGCCTAGAGGACACTTTCCTCGCGCTGACGAACGACAACCAGGAGGCCTAGAACAATGAGCACCACCCTAAAATTCGCCGGTCACGAGCTGCTACGCCTGCGCCGGGACATGACCACCTTGTTCTTCAGCGTCGGTCTGCCAATCTTCTTCTATCTGATCTTCGGTGCAATGCAGGAGTACGGCGATCAGGAAATGAATGGCGGTAATGTCTCCGCGTTCGTCATGCTGGGCATGGCCTTCTACGCCGGCGTAGTAGGTGCGGTCGGCGCAGCGGGTACTTCCGTGACAGATAACCGCAGTGGTTGGGGCAGGCAGCTGGCCCTTACTCCCCTGCGCCCGTGGCAGCTAGCCTTCGCCAATGGCCTGAGCATCGCCGTGCGTGCGGTGCTGCCGATCGTGGCCGTGTTTATAGTCGGCGGGCTAACCCGGGCCCACATGCAGGCCGACCAGTGGGCGTTGAGCTTCATTGCCTGTGTGCTGTGTTCTATCCCCTTTGGCTTCTACGGCTTGGCGTGGACGCTGACTATTCCGAAGGAGAACACAGTGGCCATCGCCACTGCATCCATCGTGATCCTGGCCTTCGCCGGAAACGTTTTTATGCCACTCAGCGGATCGCTTCTGCAGGTGGGCCGTTTCACTCCCATGTACGGCGCGATGATGCTAGTTCGCTGGCCGCTGGCCGAAGGCGCTCAACTGCTCGACCACGGATTCATCAACGACCCGATGTGGTACGCCTGGGTTAGCATCGCGGTATGGACGGCGATCTTCGTGGGAGTCTGCTTGCTCATGGGCAAGCGCGACAAGGAGCGCAGCTAATGCGCCCTTTCGACGGGTTCCGGCTGAACGATGCACTGGCAGCCTCGATATGGCTGGTATTTCTAGGGCCGACTCTGCTCCAGGCCTTCACTAATGAGGGATTCAGTACCGCTAGCAAAGCCTGGATAGCCGTCTGCGTTCTGGCCTTTTGCACGATCTACTTCTGGACTTTCGGCTCGCTTTCCTACTATCCGCGCGGGTGGAACCCTCTACATTGGGCGCTGCTTCGGTGGTGTGCCTTATTAGCTATTGCACTAGCCAGTGTGCCTGCGTATCAAGTCGGTGCGGTCGCCTTCGCCCCTTACCTGGCAACAACACTTGGGTTTACGCTCGCATTCAGGCAGTCGCTCCCCATCGTGTTAGCCACGGGGGCGGTTGGGGTAGTCATGGTCTGGATCTGGGCGCCGAACGACCTCAGCTGGACGATCTTCATCTTGCTGGGAATCCCCCTTGTATTGGTACTTCTGGGAGCCCATGCACAGCATGAAGAATCCCGCCACAAGCTGCGGCACGAGCTGGACCTGGCGCAGCAGCGGGAAGACATTGCCACGGATGTGCACGATCTGCTGGGCCACTCGCTGACGGTGATCAACCTGAAGTCCGAGGTCGCCAGGCGGGCAATGGACAACAACCCCGAGCAGGCCAAACAGGAGCTCAAGGAGATCAGCGACCTCTCCCGCCTAGCCTTGGCGGAGGTGCGCTCGACGGTTACCCGAATGCGCACACCCACCTTCGCCGGTGAGCTGCAGGCGGTGCGCCGGGCTTTGGAAACTAAGGGCGTCACTGCGCATCTACCCGACCTCCTGAAGGCACCGGGCGCGCACGACACAGTCTTTTCCTGGGGCCTACGTGAGCTGACGACGAACGTGGTGCGACACTCCGGGGCGAGCGCGTGCTGGGTGAGCGTCACCGCCGACAAGCTGCAGGTCACCGATGACGGCTGCGGATTTAACGGCGAGGCCACCCAGGGCAGCGGTGGTCTGGCAGGCCTGCGCGAGAGGGTCGAGGACGCCGGCGGTCAGCTGATCGTCCGCCGCGAACGGGGCCTGAGTACCGTGTTGATCGCCATGGAAGGCGACGGCGAACTGATCGACGACGGCGCAGTGGCGAAGGAGGCCACCCGATGACCATTCGAGTACTACTCGCCGAGGATCAATCGCTGGTGCGCGGGGCACTGATCGCGCTGCTCAACGCGGAGCCGGACATCGAAGTCGTTGCCGAATGCGCGACCGGGACCGAGGCCGTGGCTCTCGCGCAGCAGCAGCCCATCGACGTGGCTCTGCTGGACATCGAGATGCCGGGGTTGAACGGCATCGATGCCGCGAAGGAGCTAGCCAATAATCGGTGCCGCTGCCTGATCGTGACGACATTCGGCAAGGCCGGGTACGTCAAACGTGCGATGGAAGTGGGCGTAGACGGGTTCATCGTTAAGGACACGCCTCCCGAGGAGCTCGCCGATGCGATCCGGCGGGTCCATGCCGGGCTGCGCGTTATCGACCCGACGCTCGCTCAGGAAAGCCTATTGACGCCCGATAATCCCCTTAGCGAGAGGGAAACCGAGGTGTGCCAGCAGCTTTTCGAGGGCAAGAGCTCCCCTTCCATCGCCAAGGCGTTGCATCTATCTCCTGGGACTGTGCGTAACCACATCTCGAGCATCATGACAAAGACGGGCGCGGGGAATCGCTACGAGGCGGCGCACGTGGCGAAGACGAATGGGTGGATTTAGCTCGCGCTGCCGAGTAACCAAAGCACTGTTAAGTTTGTGTGCGCTACTTCACGACTCCACCGCAGCACTCACGACTCGCAGTTAGGAATACATGAAGACATCCCTCACCTGGCGCAAGACCGCTGCCGCAGCAGTGGCCGCCATCGTTTCCCTCGGCTCCGCCGGCGCCGCCGCTGCTGCGCAGGGCTCCATCGCCGGATCGTCCTTTAACTTCGGCTCCTCCATCGCAGGCTCCTCCCAGCCCCAGCCAAAAGAGCCAGAGGGCTTCGACTTGCAGTCCCACCGTGGTGGCCGCGGCGAGCACACCGAGCAATCCCGCAAGGCATTCGAAGAGTCCGTGAAGATGGGCGTATCCACCCTGGAACTGGACATCGTGATGGCCGAGGACGGCACCCCAGTTGTTTGGCACGACCCGGTAATCCAGGCCGAGAAGTGCACCGACACCAAGCCCGCCACCGAAAACGACCCAGAGTTCCCCTACGTAGGCAAGCTCATCCATGAGCTGAACTGGAAGCAGCTGCAGACCCTGAACTGCAACAAGGTGCTGAAGGACTTCCCGGATGCGAAGGCCGAGGAAGAAAACAAGCTGCTGCAACTGCAAGATGTGTTCGACATCGCCGCTGCGGACCCGCAGATGCGTTTCAACATCGAAACCAAGATCGAGGCAGAAGAACCCGAGAAGTCCGCCGAGCCACAGGAATTCGTCGACGCGATCCTGCCGGTCGTGCGCGCTAACAAGGCCACCTCCCGCACCACCATCCAGTCCTTCGACTGGCGCTCGCTGCCGCTAGTACGCGAGGCGCAGCCGGATATCTCTCTGGCACTTCTCTACAGCGCCAAGACGTGGGCCTCCGGCTCCAAGTGGACCGGTGATGTGGACTACGACCAGGTTGGCGGCGACGTAAACAAGGCCGCGACCCAGCTGGGCGCGGAGATCCTCTCCCCGGAATACAAGCTGGCCACACCGGAGAACGTGGCCTCCGCCCACGAGGCCGGCCTGCAGGTTCTGCCGTGGACGGTCAATGAGAAGCCCGACATGCAGGCCGTGATCGACGCGAAGGTCGACGGTCTGATCACCGACTATCCGACCCGCGGCATGGAGGTTCTCAAGGAGAACAAGCTCCAAGTCCTCTAGGCGAGCTTGAGCTCCCGGTAGCGGTTTGCCGCAGCCAGGATTTCCGCCCCGCGCGGGCGACTCAGGTGTCCGGGATGATCACGCCCCGGCGCCAGCACGGCCAGGCCCTTCTCGGTAATCTGCTGCTCCAGACGAGCAACCAGGTCCACCAGCGGGGTCTGGCCATCGGCGTTCTTAGACAGCCACGCCAGAGCCGCCGCGATCGCTGCCGTCTGAGATGGCGCAACAAGCTGCCCGACGGCGCTCAGGTCAATGTCCGAACGATCCACGCTGATAGTGGACAGTCCGCGCGGTTTCGGCGGCTTGCGGGAAGATAGGGTTCCGCACGCGAGGATGCGTCGAGCAGTGGCGTGGCGGAACTCCCCTGTGTCTTCCGCTTCTTCCGTCTTTTCCGGAGCCTCCCCCTCTCGTGCAATGTCGTGAGCGCGTGCGGTCACCTCGCTGGGACGGTAGGCATCCATCGCAATGACCGTATCGGCCAGCCGCAGATAGGCACCCGAGCCACCAGCGATCAGGACAGTCGAGACCGAGGTGGCGTCATATAAAGAACGAACGCGCTGCACAAACGGGGTGATGGGCTCCTTGTTGTTCGGTACGAGGCGCTGCATGAGGCGGTCGCGGATCATGAAGTTGGTGGCAGAGGTGTCCTCATCGATGAGCAGCGTGGAGGCGCCGGCAGCATGCGCTTCGACGACATTGGCGGCCTGGGAGGTGGAGCCCGAGGCGTTCGTGGTGGTGAAGTGGCGTGTGTCGGCGCCAGTGGGCAGGTTGGTGATGAACGGCGAAATGTCGTCGCCGGTAATGGGGCGGCCATCCTCGGCGCGAACGCTGGCGACGTCGGCGCGGGAGATCACCCACTCGCGGCCATCGCCGGCGACGTGCGGGTAGACGCCGCGCTCCAGGGCGCGCAGCAGCGTTGACTTGCCGTGGTAGCCGCCGCCGACGATGACGGTGAGGCCCTCCGGTATGCCCATCCCCGTGACCGTGCGGCCGCTGGGGAGCTCGAAGGTTTGGGAAAGCGACTCCGGGGATTCGAAGGCCGTGGCCTGGTTGGCGGCAAGTGGGCGGTCGCTATCCCCCGCAGCGCGCGGGAGGATCGCGCCGTTGCCGACGAAGGCGACGAGTTTGCGGGGTGTCAGCTGGGCGCGAAGGGCTTCCTGGTCGCGCAGAAGTGCCACGTGATCCTCGAGAGCTTGAACGTCTGCAGGCTCGAAGCGATCGTGCCGCAGGCAGTCGTCGGCGATGTGCGGCAGGTCATCGGCCAGCAGGTGTGCGGCCTGGCGGCCCAGAATCCGGCGGCCTTTGGCGGGGAGGCCGACGAGTAGTCGGGCCTCCACGCGATCAGGGGTGACCAGCACGTGAGTACGTTCAAGGACCTGCTGCCCGATGTCGCCGATGTGGACGTTGCGCGGGCGGTTGGGATCGGCCTGGATCCGCCGGGCCAGGAAGTCGGATACCGCTACCCTGCCGGTGGCATCGTCAACGAGATACTGCGGGAT
Organism: Corynebacterium sp. c24Ua_83; assembly: GCF_039907245.1. NCBI lineage: Bacteria > Bacillati > Actinomycetota > Actinomycetes > Mycobacteriales > Corynebacteriaceae > Corynebacterium > Corynebacterium sp. c24Ua_83. The sequence continues at coordinate 43,257 of NZ_JASBOI010000010.1, forward strand.
GCCCGCGGCCTGCATGGGCAGGATGAGCCGCACCTTGGAGGGGCTGGCGTAAGGATCGGCCTGCACGCGGTCGATGGAAACCGTTAGCCCCGGTTCGCTATAGGCGCCCTTCAGCTTCTTGTAGGCGCCGTAGCCCGCGCCGTCGAGATTCTTGGTACGGGAGAAAAGATCCGAGAGAGTGTTTCGTGCCATGTACCCCAGCGTAGGGAAAATTTTTCTCTGACTCTCACCTGCGAAAAGAACGCCTTTCACAATTTTTCCGAGAAAATTGTATCTAGGGCGTAACGCTTAGAGATGACAAACGATTGTTAGTGTGAAGGCGCTAACAAACTCACAAAATCCCTAGCGCCCGCCACTACACACTGAAAGGATCACTCCCATGATTGAACTGATTGCAAACTTCTTCCAGGGTCTCGTTAGCCTGATCGGCGGCGCACTCGCTGGCCTGGCTGGCCTGATCTCCGGCAAGTAAGGTCCGGCCACTCAGAAAGTCCTAATCTGAGGTTTCTCTTGGGTCCCCGCTCACCTCGTGTGGGCGGGGATTTCTTTATAGGATCAAGATCATGCTGGCATTCCTTGCTGAAAATCCGCTGATCGCCCTAGTCATTATCCTCGCCCTCGGTTTCGCCATCGGCAAGATACGCCTCGGCGGCATGTCGCTCGGCACCGCGGCGATTCTCTTCGTCGCCATTGCCTTTTCCACGGCGGATCCCAACATCCAGCTGCCCCCGATCATCTTCCAATTCGGCCTGGCCATCTTCGTCTACGCCATCGGCCTGACGGCTGGACACGCCTTCTTCGCCGACTTCCGCGAGCGCGGCTGGCGCATGATCCTCTTCGTCGTGGTGCTGCTCGTCGGCCTGATGGGCATGACGTGGCTGCTGGTGCCGATCTTCGGCGTGGAGGCCGCCACGGCCACCGGCTCCTTCGCGGCCGCACTGACTTCCACGCCAGGTATGGCGGCCGTCGTGGACATGCTGGAAGGCACCCACCCAGAGCTGGCCGCCGATCCCGTCGTCGGCTACTCCCTGGCCTATCCCGGCGGCGTGCTCGGCGCCATCGCCGTGGCCGCCATTGGAACCAAGCTCTTGAAGGTGAACCATCGCCAGGACGCGATCGACGAGGGCGTGCTGCACGCGCCACTGGAGCACCGCGGCGTGCGCCTGCGCGAGGGCATCGAAGGCTGCGTACGAGACCTGCGCACCATCGCGGATTCAAAAATCATCGTCACCCGCCTGGTCCGCCCACACCACGCCACCGAAGACGTCCAGGAAAAGGATCATAAGCTGGCCTACCCGGACGCGGAAGTCTACCCTGGCATGATCGTGGTGATCACCGGCACACCGGACTCCCTGGACAAGGCCACGGCCGCGCTGGGCGAGCAGATCGACATCGACGTGGATAGCTCCTACATCGGCTACCGCCGCATCACCGTCTCTAACCCCAGCATCGCCGGGCGCAGCATCAAGGACATCGACCCGATCAGCCACGGCTTCATCATCGCCCGCATCCGCCGCGGCGACGAAGACCTAGTTCCCGGCCCAGACGACGTGCTGCACTATTCCGACCGCGTGCGAGTAGTCACCCCGAAGCACCGCATCGACGAGGTCTCCCAATTCCTGGGCGATTCCGAACGCTCCCTGGCGGACGTGAACCTGCTGCCCTTTACCCTAGGCCTGGCCATCGGTCTGCTCATCGGTGCGATCCCCATCCCCCTGCCCGGTGGCACCACGCTCAACCTGGGCTTCGGTGGTGGCCCCATCGTCATGGGCCTCATCTTCGGAGCGCTCGCCCGCACCGGCCCCATAGGCTGGCAAATCCCCTACCACGCCAACAAGGCCCTCAGCAGTCTGGGTCTGGCCATCTTCTTGGCGGGCGTGGGCACCATCGCGGGCACGGGCTTCCGCGACGCACTGACGGACATCACTTCACTGAACTACATCGCTCTGGGCTTCATCATCACCGTGACCTCGGCCATCGTCTGTGGCCTGGGCGGGATGTGGCTCCTCCGCCTGAAGTGGGACGAGGCGATGGGCATGGCCGCGGGCTTATCCACCAACCCCGCGGTGATTAGTTACCTCAACGATCAGGCGGATACGGAGCTGCCCATGCGCGGCTACGCCACCGTCTATCCGGCAGCGATGATCGGCAAGATCATCGGCTGCCAGATGCTACTGCTGATGCTGCTTTAACCCAGCACCAGCACTGGTGCTAGTGCTGGTGTCTTCTACAGGTCCAGCGCTGCGGCACGCTGCGGCAGCACGCGCGGGCGCACGCCGGCGATCTCCTCGACAATGCGGATCACCTGGTTCGAGTAGCCGAACTCGTTGTCGTACCAGACGTACAGCACCAGGTGGTTGCCGTTCGCAATGGTTGCCAGGCCGTCGACGATGCCCGCGTGGGTGGTGCCGACGAAGTCGGTGGAGACGACCTCCGGGGACTTAATGAAGTCGATCTGCTGGCGCAGCGTGGAGTGCAGAGACACGCGGCGCAGGAAGTTGTTCACCTCGTCGGCCTCGACTTCCTGGTTCAGGGTCAGGTTCAGCACCGCCATGGAGACGTCCGGGGTGGGCACGCGGATGGCATTGCCCGTCAGCTTGCCAGCGAACTCCGGCAGGGCCTTGGCCACGGCCTTTGCCGCGCCCGTGGCGGTGAGCACCATGTTCAGGCCCGCGGCGCGGCCACGGCGGTCACCCTTGTGGAAGTTGTCGATCAGGTTCTGGTCGTTGGTGAAGGAGTGCACGGTCTCCACGTGGCCGTGTTCCACGCCGTAGCGGTCGTTGATGACCTTCAGCACCGGGGTGATGCCGTTGGTAGTACAGGACGCCGCAGACAGAATGCGATCATCCTCAGTGATGTCGCCGTGGTTGATGCCGTAGACGATGTTCTTGATGTCGCCCTTGCCCGGGGCAGTCAGCAGAACCTTGGAGACACCCTTGGCCTCCAGGTGCTGAGACAGGCCATCACGGTCGCGCCACACGCCAGTGTTGTCCACCACGATTGCGTCGTTGATGCCGTACTCGGTGTAGTCGATCTCCGCCGGGTTGTTGGCGTAGATAATGCGGATCGGGGTGCCGTTGGCCCAGATCGTGTTGTTTTCCTCATCCGTGGTGATAGTGCCGTCGAAGGCTCCGTGAACGGAATCGCGGCGCAGCAGAGAAGCACGCTTGATCAGGTCGCCCTCACCCTTGGAGCGGACGACGACGGCACGCAGGCGCGCACCGCCATAGGTGGCCTCGCGGGCAACCAGGATGCGGGCCAGCAGGCGGCCGATGCGGCCGAAGCCATAGAGGACGATGTCGCGGGGCTCGACCTGCTCCGGGCCGCCGATGACCTCCGCCAGCTCGCGCTCCAGGTATTCGCGCAGGGTCAGCCCCTCAGAGTCCTTGTTGTAGCGGCTGGCCAGGGATCCAATGTCGATGGAGGCAGTGCCCAGGTTCATCTCCACCAGCTCGCGCAGAACCGGCAGGGTCTGCTCCAGCGGCAATTCCTTTTCCACCACACGGCGGGCGTAGCGGTGGGACTTGATGATGTCAATATCGGTGACGTTGACAAGCAACCGGCCGAAGATGGAAGTCACCACGTTCTTATCGCGGTGCAGGCGGCTGATCAGCGGCAGCATCTCCTGCGCCACGGCCAGCCGCTCGTTCCAATCGCTGTGCAGAGCGCTCTTGGTGTGTGCGTTGTCGGTCATCTATACCTCACTACCTCACTGGAAGTAATCGTTTTGCGAATATTCGGGGGGTTACCCTCTTACCCCCTGAAGTCTAGTTGCCCCCAGCCTTACACCCGCTATTACGGGGGCGATTAGGGGTAGGCGTTTATTCTGGGAATATGACTAACTCTTCTGCAACCAGCAATCCCCAACCCAGCGACGTCGAAATTGCTCAGGCCCACACCCTGGAGCCCATCACCACGATCGCGGAACGCGCCGGCATCCCGGAGGCCGCCCTGATCCCCTACGGCCGGACAAAGGCCAAGATCGACGTTCCCGCTCTGCGGGCGGAGCGTGAGGGCGTCAATAAGAAGGGCAAGCTCGTGCTCGTGACCGCAATGAGCCCGACCCCCGCGGGTGAAGGCAAGTCCACCGTGCTGATCGGCCTTGCGGATGCGGTGCGGGCGGCCGGGCGCCAGACGATGGTGGCGATCCGCGAACCCTCCCAGGGGCCAGTCATGGGCATCAAGGGAGGTGCGGCCGGCGGCGGTTATGCGCAGATCGTGCCGATGGAGGACATCAACCTGCACTTCACCGGCGACATGCACGCTATTACCGCCGCAACCAATACCCTGGCGGCCATTGTCGACAACCATGTACAGCACGGCAATGCCCTGGGCATCGACCCGCGGCGCGTGACGTGGCGGCGCTGCCTGGACGTCAACGACCGCTCGCTGCGCCACGTGGTCACCGGCCTCGGCGGGCCGGGCCAGGGCACTCCGCGCGAGGGCGGGTTCGACATCACGGCGGCCAGCGAGATCATGGCGATCCTGTGCCTGGCCACCGACCTGGAGGACCTGAAGAAGCGCATCGGGCGCATCGTGGTGGGCCAGACTTACAACCGCCAGCCCGTCACCGCGGGAGATCTGAAGTGTGCGGACGCTATCACCGCCCTGCTGCGCGACGCGATCAACCCGAACCTGGTGCAGACCCTGGGTGGCACTCCCGCACTGGTGCACGGCGGGCCTTTCGCCAACATCGCGCACGGCTGCAACTCGCTGATCGCAACCACCACGGCGCTGGACCTGTCGGAGGTTGTACTGACCGAGGCCGGATTCGGCAGCGACCTGGGTGCGGAGAAGTTCTTCAACATCAAGTCCCGTGCCGGTGGCCTCGACGTCGCCGCAACGGTCGTGGTTGCCACTATCCGCTCGCTGAAGCACAACGGCGATTCCGTGCTGAAGGCCGGTCTGGCCAACCTGGAGCGCCACGTCAGCAACATCCGCAAGTTCGGCGTGGAACCCGTGGTGGCGCTGAACCTGTTTAGCTCTGATACCGCCACGGAGCGCGCTCAGGTCGCCGATTGGGGCGAGCAGTTCGGTGTGCGCGTGGTGGAGTGCAACGTGTGGGCCGAGGGCGGTGCTGGCGCGGCCGATCTGGCCACTGCCGTGCTGGAGGTCGTCGATGGTGTTTCTGGTGAGGACGCCCCCAGCTCCAGCCACCAGATCTATCAGCCGGTCGATGGCGTGGAAGCCACCCTGCGCACACTTGCCACGGAGATCTACGGCGCGGCGGACGTGCAGTTCGGCCCGCAGGCCGTAAAGGACCTGGCGTTTCTGAAGGACAACGGCTGGGACAAGCTGCCGGTGTGCGTATCGAAGACGCAGTACTCCTTCAGCGATGACCCCACCGCGCTGGGCGCACCGAGCGGCCACACCCTGCACGTCCGCGAGTTGGTGCCGCGCATCGGCGCCGGTTTCGTCGTGGCACTCACTGGCGACGTGATGACCCTGCCGGGTCTGCCGAAGAAGCCCGCGGCCGAGCGCATCGATGTTGACGCGCAGGGGGTTATTTCGGGGCTGTTCTAAACGCGTATGCGCGTAGACTTTCTTTCGTGCATAAAACTCAAGTGCTGACGAAGAAGCCCCCTCGACCCGTATTCGACCGCGGGCCACGCCCATATATGCGGGGGCGGTTGCACACCGCCGCCGCATGGTATTTCGGCGGCATGGGCACGGCACTGACCATCGTTGCGGCCTCCAAGTTTCACCTGTCTTGGATGACCATGGCCACGGCGCTGTACGCACTGTGCCTGGCCGGGATGCTCACCGTCAGCGCGCTGTACCACCGCGTGCCGTGGCGCTCCGAGGGCGCGGTGAATAGCTGGCGGCGTGCTGACCACGCCATGATCGCGGTCTTCATCGCCGGAACCTACGGGCCGGTGACGGTCGGCGCTTTCGGCGCGCGATGGTTCACCGGCTGGGGTTGGTTTAACACCGGCGGGCTGTGGATCTTGGCCGTGTGCTGGCTGGCCGCCACCGCGGCAGTGGTACTGAATTTGGTGTGGATTGGTCACCCGCGGTGGCTGGATGCCACCACGTACCTCACCCTCGGATGGCTGGCCGCCATCGGCGCCGTGGGCTACTACCAGCAGCTGGGTCTGGCCGTGAGCCTGCTGATGCTGCTGGGCGGGATCATCTACTCCCTCGGCGCAGTGATCTACGCCAAGCAGTGGCCGGACCCCTCCCCGCGGTGGTTCGGATTCCACGAGGTTTTCCACGCCGCCACGATCCTGGCGGCGCTGCTGCACCACATCGCCATTTGGATCCTGGTGCTGCGCTAGAGCCTTTTTTGCGCCTACTTCTTACGCTTCTTCTCGCGCACACGCACCGCGATGCGCACCGGCGAGCCCTCGAAGCCGAAGGCCTCGCGCAGCTTGCGCTCCAGGAAGCGGCGGTAGCCGTGCTCCAGGAAGCCGGTGGTGAACAGCACAATCACCGGCGGCTTGGTGGATGCCTGGGTGGCAAACAGCACGCGCGGCAGGCGGCCGCCACGCATCGGCGGCGGGGTCTCCGCAATCACCGCGCGCAGCCAGGTGTTCAGCTGGCCGGTGGAGATTCGCTGATCCCAGCTCTCCAAAGCCTCGATCATCGCGGGCTCCAGCTTCTGCAACGCGCGGCCGGTCTTGGCGGAGATGTTCACGCGGCGAGCCCACGGGACGTGGGAAAGCTGCAGCTCGATCTCCCGCTCCAGCAGCTCGCGGCGGTCCTCGTCCACCAGGTCCCACTTGTTGTAGGCCACCACCAGGGCACGCCCCGAGTCGAGGATCATGCGAAGCACTCGCTGATCCTGCTCGGCGATGGGCTCGCTGGCGTCAACAAGAAAAACAACGACCTCCGCCGCGTCGATCGCGGAGCGGGTGCGCAGCGAGGCGTAGAACTCGTGGCCGCGCGCGTGCTTCGTCTTCTTGCGGATGCCGGCGGTATCGACGAACTTCCAGGTCTTTTCCTCCAGCTCCACGATGGAGTCGACCGGGTCGACAGTGGTGCCTGCAACGTTGTTGACCACGGAGCGCTCCTCGCCCGTGATCTTGTTCAGCAGAGAGGACTTGCCCACGTTCGGGCGACCGACCAGGGCCACGCGGCGCGGGCCAGAAACGACGGAGAGCTCGCGCGGGTGCTCCGGGAAGACCCGCAGGACCTCGTCCATGACGTCCGCCGCGCCCTTGCCATGCTGCGCGGACACCGGGTACGGGTTATCCAGGCCCAGCGCCCAGAACTCGGCGACGTCGCCCAGCTGCGCATCCGCATCGCACTTGTTGGCCACCACGATCACGGGCACCTTACTGCGCTGCAGCTTGCGGGCGATGACCTCGTCGGTGGAGGTAATGCCGACCTTCGAGTCGACCACGAAGACGATCACATCGGCAGTCTCCATGGCAGTCTCCGCCTGGCGGGCGATGGCGGCGTGGATGCCCTTCGCATCCGGGTCCCAGCCGCCCGTATCCTGCACCCAGAAGCGGCGGCCGGACCACTCGCCCAGATAGGAGATACGGTCGCGGGTGACGCCCGGGAAGTCCTCCACCACAGCCTCGCGGCGGCCGATGAAGCGGTTCACCAGGGTGGACTTGCCCACGTTCGGGCGGCCGACGATGGCAACGGTGCACAGGGCCTCCTGCTCGGCCTCCTCGTCGCCGAGCACGCCGAAGGCCTCCTCCAGGGCTTCCCAGTCCTCGTCGGATTCCGGCATGTCGCCGCCGCCCTCGAGGGTGAAGTCGTCCGGGCCGGTGATGAAGAACTCCTCGGGGCCAGACTCGTTGCCCTCGTCAAACTCGTCATCGTCATACTCGGAGAACTCGGCGGCGGAGAAGTCGGACTCCCCCAGCACCTCGCCATCGGCGGTGCGGAAGATCAGCTCCGCCGGGGAATCCAGGCTGTCCGGCTTAGCGCTTGCCAGGGTCAGCTGCGCCAACTTCTCCAGCACCTCGTCGATGTCCATCTCGCCGGTGTCTACAATCACGGCATCCTCTGCCGGGCGGAGCGGAGAGGTCTTGCGGGAGGAGTCGGCCTCATCACGGCGCTGCACATCCGCGAGTACAGCCTCGTAGTCCGCGTCTCGGCCAGCTTCCAGGTCCTGATCGTATCGGCGCTGAGCCCGCACCTCGGCGGAGGCCGTCATGAAGATCTTCACTGGGGCGTCCGAAAGAACCACAGTTCCGATGTCGCGGCCCTCGACCACGCAGCGACCGGCGGCGAAAGCCAAAGAGCGCTGCAGGGCCACCAGGTTCTCGCGCACCTCCGGGATGGCGGCGACGGCGGAGACATGCGCGGTAACCTCGGGGCCGCGGATCTCGCCGGAAACGTCGGTGCCGTCCAGCAGCACCTCGGTGGAGGTGGGATCCTCGTTGATCTCCAGCGGCAAGTCGGCGGTGGCGGCGATGATCGCTTCGCGCGCGGACTCCTCGGAAGGGTCGATTCCCTGGCGCAGAACATGCAGCGTGGCCACCCGGTACATAGCGCCGGTATCCAGGTATTTCGCGTCCGCGGCGGTAGCCAGGCGGCGGCAGACGGTGGACTTGCCGGTGCCGCTCGGGCCGTCGACGGCGACGATCAGGCCGCCGTCCTCAATGTTCTTTGCGCTGGCGAGCTGATCCAGCGCGGAGCCGGGCTCGTAGAAAGGTGCGTTCGTCATAGAAAGGTCGTTCCCCTAATTAATTGTGTGTTTCTGTCGGCTGTTCTAGCTGCTGGCTAACTACAGCCCGACCTTCTTGTACATGCTCTGCAATTCCGCCTGGTTCAGCGCGCGGATCGTTCCCGGCTTCTGCTCGCCCAGCTGCACGGTGTGGATCTTGGTGCGCACCAGCGCCTGGACCGGGAAGCCGGCCTCCTTCAGCATGCGGCGCACGATGTGCTTGCGTCCCTCATGCAGCTCCACCTTGATCAGCGACTTGCCCTGCCACACGTCCACGATCTGCACGCTGTCGGCGCGTGCAATGCCATCGTCCAGCTCCACGCCGTCCTTCAGCTCGCGGATCAGCTTGCGGCTCGCCTCGCCCAGCACGGTGGCCATGTAGGTCTTCTTCACCTCGTACTTGGGGTGCATCAGGCGGTTGGCCAGCTCGCCGTCGTTGGTGAGCAGCAGCAGTCCCTCGGTCTGGGCATCCAGGCGGCCGACGTGGAACAGCCCCTGGCCTTCCTTCAGGCGCGTACCCACCAGGTCGCCAACGCACGGACGGCCCAGGTCGTCGCTCATCGTGGAGTGCACACCGCGGGGCTTGTTCAATGCAAAGTAGACCATCTCTTCGTTGACCTGCACGCGCTCGCCGTCCACGCGCACGATGTCCACGCTCGGGTCGATGCGGGTGCCCATCTTCACCACGACTTCGCCGTTTACTTCCACGCGACCGGCGGCGATGAGCTTCTCGCTCATGCGGCGGCTTGCCACACCCGCAGAGGCCAGCACCTTCTGCAGGCGCACCTGGGCCTTCTCCGAATCTGGTTTGTTGAGGGCGGCCTCTGCCTCCTGCGCCGTCACGTGCTGGCGCTTGGCGGGCTTGGCCTGGGATAGGTAGATGTCTTTCGGAGCGGTCTCCGGTGTGCCGTCTCGGCGAGCGGGTGTGTCCACGGTGTTTCTAGCCCTTCGAACTAAAATCTTGAATTATCAGCCCGAACTATACCCCTCAACCTGCTTAATTGTCGATATTGTCCAGGCTGTCGATGCTGTCTACTTCCGGCAGCAGCGGCGCCAGATCCGGCAGTTGCTCCAGCGATTCAATGCCGATCTGCTCCAGGAAAAGCTCGGTAGTGGAGTACAGGTGCGCGCCACCCTGCTCCCCCGTCTCGGCGATCAGCCCGCGCAGGGAAAGCGTACGCATCACGCCGTCGCAGTTCACGCCGCGCACCGCCGCCACCTGGCTGCGGGTGACGGGCTGCCGATAGGCCACCACAGCCAGGGTCTCCAGGGCCGCGCGGCTCAGGCGCTGTTGCGTGCCGTCCAGCAGCTTCGCCTCCACTACGTCCGAGTTCGCGCGCCGTGTGTACAGCCGGAAGGCCCCCTCATGTTCACGCAGCTCAAAGCCGTTTCCGCGAGCTTCGTACTCCGCCGCGATCTCGTGGAGGGTGCGCGCCACCTCGGCCTCTGGCACCGCGTTCTCCTCGTTGGAAAGCACGCGGGCGAGCTCTGTGGGCGTCACTGCCTCGTCGCTTACCAGCAGCAGCGATTCCACGCGGCTGCGCAGCACCGACACCTGCGGCAGCGGCGCGGGGTTGGGGTTTGGATCGCTCATGGTGTGTGCCTTTCTGTTCTTTCTTTGTGACGCCTACTCCCAGTTGCTGGCCGCCACCACCGCCGGGTCGACATCCAGCCCGGTCCAGGCCACCGACATGTCCTGCAGCGGCTCGGGCTGTTCGATGCCGATGGCGCGGGCCTTGTACAGCTCCAACAGTGCCAGGAAGCGCCCGACGACGATCATGTTCAGCTCCGCGTCGGCGATGAGCGCGCCGAAGGTCACCCAGGTGTTCTCGCCGGCGACCTTGAGGGTGTTGAGGATCCGCCCGGCCTGTTCTGGAACGGAGACCGCGACCTGGTGGATGTGTCCGGTCTCCACGTGGTCGGGCTTCGGGCGGAACACGGCGGCGGCCAGCTCGGCGAACTCGTCGGCGGTCTTGCCGATCTTCACCTCTGGCAGCAGGTTTGCGTGGTGCTCCTCCAGGGACAGGGTCGCCGGGTAGGCGCGGGCGGCGTCGCGCTGCCAGTCGGCGAACAGGTCGGCCACCTGCTTGTAGGCGCGGTACTGCAACAGGCGGGCGAACAGCAGGTCGCGGGTTTCCAGTAGCGCGAGGTCCTCCTCGCTATCCACTTCGCCGCGCGGCACCAGGCGGGCTGCTTTGAGGTCCAGCAGCGTGGAGGCGACCACCAGGAACTCGGTTACCTCGTCCAGGTCCTCGGCGCTGGAGCTTAAGTTCTTGGTGTAGGCGATGAACTCGTCGGTGACCTGTGCCAGGGCGACCTCGGTGATGTCCAGCTTGTGGGAATGAATCAGCTGCAGCAGCAGGTCGAAGGGGCCGTCGAAGTTAGCCAGCGCCACCCGGAAGCCGGTGATCTCCGGCTGCTCGGCCTGCTCCGGCTGCGCTGCCTCCTGCACGGGCTGGCTAGATTTGCTGAGCGACGCGCTCAATGACTTCCTTCGCCAGGTTCGAATACTGCACCGCGCCGGACGAGCTCGGCGCCCAGGTGTTGATCGGCTCGCCGGCCACGGAGGTCTCCGGGAAGCGCACGGTGCGCGTGATGACGGAGTCGAAGACCTTGTCCCCGAACGCCTCCACCAGCCGCTCCATCACCTCGCGGGCGTGCAGGGTGCGGCGGTCGAACATCGTCACCAGGATGCCCAGCACTTCGAGCTTGAAGTTCAGGCGGTCGCGAACCTTGTCCACCGTGTCCATCAGCAGTGCCAGGCCGCGCAGGGAGAAGTACTCGGACTCCACCGGAATGATCACCGAATCCGCACAGCTCAGCGCGTTGACCGTCAGCAGGCCCAAGGACGGCTGGCAGTCGACGATGATGAAGTCGTAGTCGCGCATCACAGGCCGCAGCGCACGGGCAAGGGCTTGCTCGCGGCCGACCTCGTTGACCAACTGGATCTCCGCAGCCGACAGGTCGATATTCGCCGGAACGACGTCCAGACCGTCGACGGGACTGGAGTGGATGGCGTCAAGAATAGAGGCCGAAGAATCGACCAACAGGTTGTAGACCGTAACGTCCAACTCGTCGTGGCTAATGCCCAGACCGGCGGACAGAGCACCCTGCGGGTCCAAGTCCACCAGGAGCACCTTGCGGCCGAACGCGGCCAGCGAGGCACCGATGTTGATAGTCGAGGTGGTCTTGCCCACCCCGCCCTTCTGGTTGCACATCGCGATGATGGAGGCCGGGCCGTGGCGGTCCAACGGCTCGGGGTCCGGCAGCTCCTTGATCGGTCGTCCGGTCAGGCCGATGCGCTGATCGGGCTTATCAAACAACGCATCCGCGTGTGACTGTGAACGTGACATCGGCGATCCCGTCAAGCCCTTTCCCTTGATTGTGACAAATAGCCTTTAATTACACCCTAGAGATTATCAGGCGCACTAGGTACGGGGGTGAGATGAGGCCCAAATTTCCCTCAAGTGCTCAGGGCTGACCTTGGTGTAAATCTGCGTGGTAGCCACGCTAGCGTGCCCGAGAAGTTCTTGCACCACACGAATATCCGCGCCGCCCTCCAACAGGTGCGTGGCGAAACTGTGGCGCAGGCTGTGCGGCGAGACATGCTCCAGCCCCGCTGCCTCCGCGGCCTGCGAGACGATCTTGAAGCCCGATTGGCGGCCCAGGCGCGCCCCGCGGTTGTTGAGGAACAGCGCCGGGCTTCCCTTCTTGTTCAGGCTCGGCCGCGCCCGCACCAGGTAGCGCTCCACCGCCTCCAGCGCAGGGCGCCCGAGGGGCACGATGCGCTCCTTGCCACCCTTGCCACGCACCAGCAGCACGCGCTGCTCCCGGTCGAGGTCGTCGACGTCGAGGTCTAGTAGCTCGGTGATGCGCGCGCCGGTCGAGTAGAGCATCTCGAGCAGCGCACGGTCGCGGATGTTTATTAGTGACGCCCCGTCGCCCGCCGGCACCGCGTTCAGCAAAGCCTCGACCTGTGCCAGGCTTAGGGCCTTCGGGATGGAACCGCCCAGCGAGGGCGTGGGTACATCCGCCGCAACGTCGAAGGGCAGGCGGCCGTCGGCGTGGGCGAAGGAGTGCAAGCCGCGGATGGCCGCCAGCCCGCGGGCGGCGGAGGACGCCGCGAGGTTCAGATCCTTGCGGAGGTAGACCAGGTGATCCTCGATGTCTGTGGCGGTGACTTCCTGCAGCGCCTTGGAGCCTAGCCACTCCAGGTAGCGGTCGAGGTCGCGCTGGTAGTTCGACAGGGTGTGGACGGAGACATCGCGCTCGGTCTTTAGGTGCCGGATATAGGCGGTGACGAGCTTGCGGTTGGCTTCTGCACTCAACGGATGAACTTCATGTCCGTGCCGGGCTTGGCTTCCGCGCTGGCGGAGCGGCGATCGGCGAGGCCGGAGTGATAGTTGAAAGGCTCTGAAACGTCCCGGCGGGTACCGGCGGCCAGGTGCAGCAGGGCGATAGTGGCGATGGAGTTTTCCACCTTGCCCGTCTGCACCCACTCAATGGCTTCGGGGATAGGCACCCAGCGGGTTTCAATCTCCGCCTCCTCGAACTCGGCCTCCGGCAGGTCGAAGCCGCTGAGGTCATCGTCCAAGTCTTCGGCCAGGTAGATGCGGCACATTTCTTCGCTGAAGCCCGGGGAGGTCACGACATCCCCCAGCAGGTGCCAGTTGTGGGCGCGCAGACCAGCTTCCTCGGCCAGCTCACGGCGGGCGGCTTCCAAGGGATCCTCCCCCACCAGATCCAGTAGGCCGGCGGGGATCTCCCACAGGTGGCGACCCACACCATGGCGGTACTGACGGATCATCATCACGTGGTTATCGCGCACGGCGGCGACTGCAACGGCGGAGAAGTGCTCCACGATCTCGCGCTTCGCCTCGCCGGTGGCGGTGGTGATGGTATCGCGCCGCACGCCGATGATCGGCGCATCCAGCAGCAATTCGCTATCTACAACGCGGTACGGGGTGCTGTCTTTGCTCATGACTCCCTAGTGTAGGAGCGCTGGATTAGGAGCGCTCAGCCTGGCGCTGCAGCGCAGCATCCACCAGCCCCTGGAACAGCGGGTGGGAGCGGGTCGGGCGGGACTTGTACTCCGGGTGAGCCTGGGTAGCCACGAAGTACGGGTGCACGTCCTTCGGGTACTCCACGAACTCCACCAGGGTGCCGTCCGGGGAGGTGCCGGAGAACTGCAGGCCGGAACCTTCGGTGATCTGCTCACGGTATGCGTTGTTCACCTCATAGCGGTGACGGTGACGCTCCGAGACGTCGGTGGCGCCGTACATCTCAGCGACTAGGGAGCCTTCGGCCAGACGCGCCGGGTAGGCGCCCAGACGCATGGTTCCGCCCAAGTCTGCCTCGCCCGAGACAGCTGCCTTCTGCTCCTCCATGGTGGAGATCACAGGGGTGGAGGCGTTGGCGTCAAACTCGGTAGAGGAAGCATCGGTGAGCCCCGCGGTGCGCGCGGCCTCGATCACGATGCACTGCAGGCCCAAGCAAATGCCCAACAGCGGCAGCTTGTTCTTACGTGCGTAGGTGATGGCGCCGATCTTGCCCTCGATGCCGCGGTTGCCGAAGCCACCGGGGATGACCACACCGTCGACATCCTTCAGAGCCTCGGCCGCGCCCTTCTCGGTTTCGCACTCGTCGGAAGCGATCCACTTAACGTTGGCACGCACGTTGGCGCCGAAACCGCCAGCGCGGATGGCTTCCGCGACGGAGAGGTACGCATCCGGCAGGTCGATGTACTTGCCGACGATGCCGATGGTCACCTCGCCCTGCGGGTTGTGGACGCTCTCCAGCAGGTTGCCCCAGGTCGTCCAGTCCACGTCACGGAACGGCAAGTTCAGGCGGCGGATGATGTAGTTATCCAGGTGCTGGGAGTGCAGCACCTTCGGGATGTCGTAAATGGAAGGCGCATCCGGGCAGGAAACCACGCCGTCCTCGTCCACGTCGCACATCAGGGCGATCTTGGACTTCATGGCCTGCGGCACTTCACGGTCGGCGCGCAGGACGATTGCATCCGGGACGATACCGATGCTGCGCAGCTCCGCGACGGAGTGCTGGGTCGGCTTCGTCTTCAATTCGCCCGACGGTGCCAGGTAAGGCACCAGGGAAACGTGAATGAAGGCAATGTTCTCGCGACCTGCCTCGTGGCGGACCTGGCGGATGGCCTCCAGGAAGGGCTGGGATTCGATGTCACCGACGGTGCCGCCGATCTCGCTGATGACGACGTCCGGAGCCTGGCCGTTCTTATCCGGCTGCCCCATGGCCAGCACTGCGGCCTTGATCTCGTCGGTGATGTGCGGAATCACCTGGACGGTCTTGCCCAGGAACTCGCCGCGGCGCTCCTTGGCGATGACGTTGGAGTACACCTTGCCGGTGGTCACGTTGCCAGCGGCGGAGAGGTTGCGATCCAGGAAACGCTCGTAGTGGCCGAGGTCCAGGTCGGTCTCCGCGCCATCCTCGGTGACGAACACTTCGCCGTGCTCGAAGGGGTTCATGGTGCCCGGATCAACGTTGAGGTACGGATCCAGCTTCTGCATCGTTACGCGCAGGCCACGGGAGGACAGCAGCTGCCCTAGGCTTGCTGCTGTGAGCCCCTTGCCCAGCGAGGACGCCACACCGCCGGTGACGAAGATGAATTTAGTGCTGTTCTTTGCACGATTAGTGGCCAAGGTAACTCCCGAATCAACGACGCTTAAACTTCGCTATCTACGGGGTTTCAGCCTAACACAAGCCTATTCCGGCGTAGCATCCGAGGCGTTCGCGGCAGCGCCGTAGTGCCCCGCCTTGCCGTCCTTCTGCTGGCCCAGCGCGCGGATCGCGGCGATGCGGCCTGCGACGGTGTCCACGTTATCCACCGTGGATACGGCCTCCTTGGCTGCCCGGTCGGCACGAACCTGGCCAACAGCGCCGTCGTCTTCCGCGCTGCCCGCCTGGGCGGCCAGAACGGCGCCCTTCATGCGAGAATCTAGGCCTGCGGCGAAGTCGGCGACGAACTTCGTGCCGTAGTTGCCGCGGTCCTTGTCGTCGGCGGTATCCCCACCCACGACCAGAGCCAGGTCGGCAGTCTTCGGCGCCTCGCCCTGGTAAGCGATGAAGTCCTCGTTCGCCAGTGCGCCCAGGGCCACGCCCCGGTCCGATTCGCTGGCTTCCTTGTCGCCTGCACCCAGGGCTGCGCCCAGCAGCTGGCCGGTGTGCATACCCGGGTCCAGCTTGTCTTCCGAGAGCTTCGCGCCGGCCGGCAGGGAGTTCGCCGCGATGGATTTCAGGGTGTCTCCGTTGTTGGCGTCCAGCGCCTTCTCCGTCACCTCGACCACACCGTGGACTTCCCCACCGGCCATTTTGACCAGGCGCTGGAGGCTATCGACGTTGGCCTGGTCGGCGTCCGGAAGCACAAAAAGGTCTACCGACGAACCACGCAACAGGTTGCGCACCGCCGGGCCCGCGACCGACCCCAAGACCTTGTCGCTGGCGGTGGACTGCCCCTCGGCCTTCTCGCGCGCGGTTTGCTCGCTCTTTAGCTCCTGCTCGGCGGAAGAATCCTTTGCCACAGGCCCGCCCGGCACGTTCGGGGCGAGGGCGAAAAAGCCCAGTGCAGTGCCGACGGCCACGCCGAAGCCCAGGCCGGCGATCACTCTGCCGGCGGAGCCCTTCGAGTTCTTGCTCATGCTTATGCCTCTTGTCTCCCTGCTATTCCTGCGTTAATTCTTGAACAGATCCTGCACGCTCAGCGCGAAGTTGTTCCAGGTGTCCACGAGGTTGTCCACGAAGGATCCATCGCCGGAGAAGCCGATGATCACAACGATGACGGCCAGGGCGACCAGGATGCCCAGCAGCGCCCAGATCCAGCCGCCGCCGGAGCGGGAGACGCGGTAGAGCTCCGCCACGGCGGTGGAGTCGACCAGGCGGGGGCCGACGCGCAGGCGGGACATCAGAGCCGACGGAGTTTCCGGCGACTGGGCACGCTGGAACACGCGGTCCAGGTCCTCCACCTCGCCAAGGCTTACCACCATGGATGCTCCGTGGTAGTTGGCCAGCAGCAGCGCCAGGTCCGTCGGATCCTGGGTGGCGGCGGGGAAGGTCATAGCGCCCACGCCGAGGTCTTGGATGCGCTCCAGGCCGACAGCGTGGCCGTCCGGGTCGGCAGGCAGCACGACGGTGGCGCCGCAGCGCAGCGCCTCGTTGGAGATCTTCTCCGGGTCGCCGATGATCACATTCGGGCGGTAGCCCTCCTGCATCAGGCTGTCGGCTGCGTTCTCCACGGCGACGATGATCGGCGAGTACTCGCGCATGAAGTAGCGCAGATCCTTCAGCTTCTGCTCGATGTGCGTATCGGAGCTGGCCACCAGCACCTTGCGGTCGTCCATGTCCACGTCGACATCCGGGATGCCGAGGCCGTCGACCAGCAGCGGGGCCTCGGAGCGGACGAACTCGGACATGTTGCCGGACAGGGCTTCCATGTGATCGCCGAGCGCCTCGCGGGCGTCCTCGAAGCGGGTGGCGGCGGTATCCATGTCCAGGATCTCGCCACCGCCGATGGAGCGGTCGCCGTAGTAGACCTTGCCCTCGTCAACGCGGCCCTTCTTGCCGTTCTTGACCTTGGAGAGCAGCTCGTCGCCGGCGTTTTCGATCAGCAGGATGTCTGCGTCGAGCATCATCTGCGGGCCGAAGTTCGGCACCTGTCCAGTGGTGAACTGTTGCGCGTTCACCACGGCGGCTACGCGCGCGTCGATGAGCTTCTGGCAGTTAGCACGGCTGATGTCGGGTTCGTCGACAATGGCAATGTCGCCCTCGGAGATCTTGGCCTTCGTAAATCCCTTGGGTCCGGTGAGGTCACGGGTGGCGCCGTTGATTCCGGGCTGGTCGCTGCGGGAGAAAATCATGCCCACCATTGTGGTGTTCATGTGGCCAGTGTTGCGTTAGGCGCGCCGGTGAAAGGCCGTTTTACTCTAGCGAATCACCTTCTTCACCGTCTGTTGCTCCGTGGCCCGGTTCTTGTCCCGCTCCTTCCGGTCGCGTGCCTTCTTCCCGGAGATCAGCGGATCTTCTCCGCTAAGGAAAATGCGCCGGAAGTACGAGCGATCCTGCTTGCCGAATGTCACCGCCGACCCGCGCAGACCACTCTTCGCCTCCTTGCCTGCCCGGCCAATGCTTGTTCCTCTACCCATTACTGTGGACGCCACGTTCCCGCCGCCCTTCATCCCAGCTCCGCTCTTAGCGCCAGCAGTGCCGTGGACTGCGGAGGTTGCACCCTTGCCGGAAGTTGGAGTGTTCGC
This sequence comes from Corynebacterium sp. c24Ua_83, assembly GCF_039907245.1. Taxonomy (NCBI): domain Bacteria; kingdom Bacillati; phylum Actinomycetota; class Actinomycetes; order Mycobacteriales; family Corynebacteriaceae; genus Corynebacterium; species Corynebacterium sp. c24Ua_83. The sequence goes on from NZ_JASBOI010000010.1 coordinate 61,161, forward strand.
GTGCGCGTTCTCGCCGTGAGGGGCACTGAGAGGGGCGGAGTGCATTACTTTCAGGCTGCCCGGGAGGTTCGGGCGAGGTGCCGTGGTGGAGACGTTGCGCAAGTCCGCCCTAGGGGTGCCGGTGACGGAATGTGCGCCGGTTCCGGTGCCGGCGCCTCCGCTGATGCTGCGAAGCTGTGGGCCGCTCCCCCTGCCTCCCAGTTCGCTGACCGTTCCGGGGCGCCCGGCTGCAGCTCCACCAGCGCCGAAGCGATTCTGTGCGTTGATGAGGTTCTCCGTCCCGGGCACGGAAGTCCCGCCCTGGCCGGGAACGGTTGGAGTGGCAGCGGCTGCGGCTGCTTGGTGCGGCGCGATCGTCGGCGCCTGTGCTGGTGACGCGATGCCTCCGGGTGCAAATCCGGGCGCTTGGGGTGCTGCCGTGGCCGCCGCGGGTTGGACGGGTGCGGGTGTGTTGGCCGGGGTGTGCAAACCACCTGGCGCGGGAGCTGCGTGAGTGGCTGCGGGTGCTGCGGTGGGTTTCGGCGCATTTGTGGCGGCGGTGGCGGCTTGCTCGCCGTGAGCTGTGGCGCTTGCTGGTGCAACAGCATTCGTGTGGCCGTTGATGTGCGTGACCGTCGGTTGTGCGGAGGCGGTGGAGACGGTGGTGGCGTCCAGAGTTCCTCCGCCAGAATGCCCAACGATCGGAACCCCAAGGTTGGAGACGGGCGGTCGGACCATCTCGAGGGATGGTTGCAGTTGCGAGGAAACGAAGTTGGCGACGGCGGCCTGTTCGGCGAGTAGACGTTCCGCAGGGTCGACGATCAGCGAGGTTGTGGCTTGGATGGTTTCGAGAGCTTGCAGGTTCGTGCTGCGGACGAGTGGGAACTGGCGGACGGAGCCGGCCATCGCGGTGGTGTTGGAGGCGACGACAAGGCCGGTTTTGTGGACATCGTCGATCGCTTCGCGGGCCGTGTCGAAGGAATAGCCTTCAGAGGAGCTCGCCAGGCCGGTGGATGCGCTCTTGAGGTTATCCATGGAGTCTTTGAGCGCCTTGGCCGCGTTCTCCCAAGAATCCGCGACCGCGAGAGGCGCGGAATCGTCCCCCTGAAATGCCGTGATGAGGGAAGCCAGCGGCATGGTGGCCTCCGCGACAGTCACCGGAGTGTTGTACATCAGGTTGTCGATAGACCGAGAATCACGTGTTGGGATAAAGAATTTCCGCAACCTGTCGTCCGCGACCGAAACCTGGGAATTCACCTGATCAAAAGACTGCTTGCTGAAATACTCCTGCAGGTCGAAGCCTTCCAGTTGGTTGGAGAATACTTCCAGCAGCCAATTAACATTTGAAGTGAGAATATCAACCACATTCTTGGCTGATCCTGACTGGCCACTCCAAAAAGTCCCATGCTGAGTAAACGCTCCATTCAAGGATGGAACAGTAGTGTACTGGGAAACTATACTCTGTCTAATTTTAAACTTAAGAAGAGCGTCTCCAGCTTGAGCGAGAGACTCGCGAACATTGTGCAAACTCGAAAGGTCAAACTTAATCATTCCCCACCCCATTTAGTATTTATGACACGTTATCGAAAACCTGAAAGAACAAGTCCGAAAGCATACAAACCTCTTCGTCAGATTTATTAACATCTAGAACACCATTAACCGAATAGAACGTAGCGTTCTCTTTGTCCTGGGCTACAGCACATTCATTATCATTTGAGTCTTTACTCAAACCGATCAGATTGACGTCATCTCTCAAAGGCTCGTAACTTACCTCTTTTTTGAATTCGTTAATCGGCCGCCTCGTATCCAAGACTAAGGCAAAAAGTTCACCAACGAATGCCCCGCCTACAGGCCTGGTTTCTACAAAGTGACACTCGTAGTACAAGCCGTCATCATCTTTACTTTGTAGTTGAAACCCCACCTCCTCCATTCGCTCAATAACCTTCTCGTCGCACACATCCGGCAGACCAGCCAGCGGATCGTCGGGACCCTTCCCCTCTAGCTTCGGAAGCTCGATGGGATCCCCCACGAACTTCTGCGATGCCCACACGTAGTGTTCCCACGGATCCGTCGGCTCGGTCTCGAACCACATCCCCTTGTGCCCCTCAGGTTTTAGCACACGGCCGTCGCCTTCAGCCCCTCCTGAACCCGAGTTATCCACAGGCCCATCGCCTGTCAATGTCCCCTCAGTTTCAGCAAAAGCGCCGGTCAGAACAGGTTCTCCACCCTCACTACCGCACGCAGTCAACGCGAATCCAAAAAAAATTAGAAACACACTTGCCGCTACACGCTTCACCGCTTTAGCCCCCTCACACTGCACGCAGATCGCTGCGGGTGCGCGCTCCCCCTCTTAACACAGCACCACTGTAGCGCCGATCACACCCCGGCGCCCGCTGGCCGAAGAATTTTCTACAGCTCCGCTTTCGCTTCCGTAGCCATCGCCATCAGCTCTTCGGCGTGAGCCCGTCCCGTCTCGGACTCCAAACCCGCCAGCATGCGCGACAGCTCCTCCACCCGTTCATCCTCGCTGAGCGTGCGCACCGAGGAGGTTACCGAGTCCGCGGAGGTCGCCTTAGCCACGTACACGTGGGCGTCACCAAACGCAGCAACCTGGGGCAAGTGAGTAACGACGATGACCTGATTATCGACCGCCAACTTCGCCAGACGGCGCCCGATCTCCACGGCAGCTTTACCGCCTACACCCGCATCAACCTCGTCGAAGACCATCGTCCGTCCGCCCTTGGTCCCCGCGGCCAGCACCACCTCGAGCGCCAGCATCACGCGCGAAAGCTCACCGCCGGAAGCCGAACCCGCGAGCGGATTCACGTTGCCGCCCTGCACCAGCTGGAACTCCACCTCGTCGATGCCGTGCAGCCCCAGCTCACCCGCCTTCTCACCCGCCTTCTCACCGGGCTGCCGCACGTCGACGCGGATCTCGGCCGACATGTGCAGGCCCCGGATCTCTTCAGTAACGGCCTTCGAAAATTTTTTGGACGCCCTCACGCGCGCCGAAGACAACTCCTCAGCCACCACGCGCGCCGCATCCCGCGCAGCCGCGACATCGTCCTGCAGCTTCTGCAACGCCTCATCGGAAACGTCCATGGATTCCAGACGCTCGCGCGCCTGATCGCGCCACGCCAGCGCCCCATCCACGTCCACGGCATACTTCCGCAGCTCCCGGAGCTGGGTTTGGCGCTGCAGCAGGCCATCCAGCTCGTCGGGGTCGGGAACGTCCAGCAGCGCCTGCCCGATCTCGGAGGAAATGTCGGCCAGCAGCACGCTCACCTCGCCCAGCCGGTCCGCCAAGTCGGAAAGGTTGCCGCCCTCCGCCTCGGTATCGGTCAGGTTGGTCAGCTCGTTGGTCGCCTGGCCGACCAGGGCACTAGCGCCCTCAGAATCCCCGAAGTCGTCCCCGGACAGGCCATCCATGCCGTCCAGGGCCGCCTGTGCACGCTGCAGACCAGCGCGGATGTCATCGGCGGCCTGCAGGCGCTTGATCTGCGTCTTAACCTCTACGTCCTCGCCCGGCTGCGGATCGATCTCGTCGATCGCCTCCACCGCGCGTTGCAGGGTTTCACTCTCCAGGGCCAGGTCGCGGCGCGCCTCCATGCGACGGCGCAGATCCTTGTCCAAGCGCAGCCACTCTGCGCGACGTGCCTGGTAGGTGGCGACCTTCTCCCCCAGCCCTGCGTAGTCATCCAAAGCACCGAGCTGACGCACCGGATCCAGAAGCCGCAGCTGGTCGTTCTGACCGTGGATCGTGATGACGTGCCCAGCGAACTCCCCCAGCACGCCAGCAGCCACCGTCTTACCTGCCAGATGCGCACGCGAACGGCCCGTGGCGTTCACCGTGCGGGAAGCAATGACCTCCCCGTCGTCGACATACCCGCCAACCTGCTCAACCAGCTCATCCACTGCTGCGGAATCCGCAGAAAAAATCCCCTCCACGCTGGCCCTGTCTGCGCCATTGCGCACGCGGGAGGCATCCGCGCGGTGCCCGGAAAGCAAACGCAGGGAGCTGACGACCATTGTCTTACCCGCACCGGTCTCGCCGGTGACAACGCTCAAGCCCGTGGAAAACTCCGCCGTCGCCTCCTCGATCACACCGAGGTTGCGAATGTGTAGTTCGTGCAGCATTACTAGTGGCGCGGACCCCTCCAGCCCGTCACGGGCAGGCGGAACTTGTGTACCAGGCGGTCGGTAAACGGCGCGGAATCCAGGCGCACCCAGCGCACCGGCTGCGGGCCGCGGCGGATCTCCACGCGCGCTCCCGGGGGCATGTGGATCTGGCGGAAACCGTCCATCACCACCGTCGCGGGCGAGGTCGACGGGTTCGTCTCCACCGCCACCATCGAGTTCGGGGAGACCACCAGCGGGCGGCTAAACAGCGTGTGCGCGTTGCTGGTTACCACCAGAATCGCATCCAACTCCGGCCATAGAACCGGGCCACCTGCGCTGAAGGCGTAGGCGGTGGAGCCTGTGGGCGTCGATACCAAAACACCGTCACAACCGAACGAAGAAACAGGGCGCTCGTCGACCTCCAGGATCGTATCCAGCACACCCTGGCGGTTCAGGTTCTCCACAGAGCATTCGTTCAGCGCCCAGCCGGTGCCCAGCACACGGCCGTCCATGTCGCGGGCGGTGATCGACAGGGTCATGCGGTCTTCGATGCGGTAATCGCGGTTGATCACGCGGTCCACAGCCTCCTGCAGGGATTCCTGCTCCCACTCCGCGAGGAAACCGATGTGGCCCATGTTGATGCCCAGCACCGGCACGTCCGCGGAGTGCGCAATGTCAGCTGCGCGCAGGAAGGTGCCATCGCCGCCCAGGACAATCACCATCTCCACGCCAGTCGCGGCTTCCTTGGTGTGGCCGAAGCGCTTGAAGCGCCCCAGAATCTCGTGGCGAGCAACCGGAGCCGGATCGGCGGTGGCCATCACTCGAACGTTAATGCCGCCCTTCTGCAGGCGCGACGCTGCCTCCGCCGCCAGGCCCAGGTTCTCGTGCACACCGGTGTGCGCAACCAGTAGAACCTCACGCTCGGTCTTCGCGCCCGAAGTAGCCGAAGCGGCCCCCGAAGCGGCCTTGGTGCCCTTGTCACCAGATTCCGCGCCCTGAACCGCGGCGTGGTCCGTCCCCGGTGTGGTCACTGCGGGCCCTCCTTAATGGCGGTTGCAATCATCTCGTCCAGGCCGGTGTGGTCAGCCTCTTCAACCATGCTAGGTGAAACCGCGGCACTGTCCTTGACCAACCAGAGAAAATACTCAACATTGCCGCTCGGCCCCGGCAGCGGGGAGGCGACAACGGCCTTCGTATTCAAACCATACTTCATCGCCTCGACGGCCACTTCGCGGGTCACTTCCGCACGCAATTCGGGGCTGCGGACCACCCCGCCGTGGCCCAGACGATCCTTGCCGACCTCGAACTGCGGCTTCACCATCGGCAGCAGATCGCCGCCTTCCTTCACGCACGCGGCCAGCGCGGGCAGCACCAGGCGAATAGAAATGAAGCTTAAATCCCCGACCATCAGGTCCACCTGGCCGCCGAGGTCTTCGGGGGTGAGGGTGCGCACGTTCGTTCGGTCCATCACGTCCACCCGGTCATCGTTCTGTAGCCGCCAGATCAGCTGGCCATAGCCCACGTCCACGGCCTTCACCTTCGCCGCCCCACGATCCAGGCACACATCCGTAAAACCGCCGGTGGATGCTCCGGCATCCAGGACGGTCTTGCCCTCAACGCTGAGGCCCTGGGGCTCGAAAGCCTCCAGTGCTCCCAAGAGCTTGTGTGCGCCGCGGCTGGCCCAGCGGTCGTCCTCGGATTCTGCGACCTTGATGGATACGTTTCCATCCACGCCACTGGCCGGCTTTTTCGCCAGCATGCCATTGACGGTCACGCGCCCGGCCTTGATCATCTCCTGGGCATGCTCGCGGCTGCGGGCGATCTTCCGGGCCACCAGCTCCGCATCCAGCCGCTGCAGCTTCGGACCTCGTCTAGCCATCAGCGTTCGCCCCCTAGCGCCTCGTTGACTACCCGGTGTGCTTCCTCCAACACGGCGGCTTCTTCGGCGCCGTGAACATCACGCGCGAGTAGCTCGTCGACGGCTTGTGCCAGCTCTTCTTGTTGACGCCTACTGTCCCCCGACAGCATCGAAGGTTTCGGTTGCCCCTCGCCCACTTACTTCCAACCTCCCAAGGCCTCCACGGCCTGTGCGTCTGCGCCTACAAAGTCGATGTTCTCGGCCCTAGTGATCTGCGGGATCTCCGGGTCATCAATCAGCTGCCACGCCAGCGGCGCGGCCACGGCCAGCGCTTCAGCTGCCATGACTTCCACGTCCCCCAGCTCGCCGGCAGCTACGCGGATGCGGTTAGTTCCCTCGTCCACGCTCGCGGACCATCCGGTTAGGTGGTCGCGTAGATTACCTGCAATAAACGTTGGTCGGTGGGACGAAGGGGCGTCAATAATATCGGTGTGGGTAGACACCCCAGTCACGGTGCAGAGCGTGTCCATCCCCGCGGCGTTGCCACCGGCGATGTCGGTATCCAGGCGATCGCCGACGGCCAGGGGCTTTGTAGAGCCGATGCGGCGGGCGGCGACCTCGAACATGGCGGGGCCCGGCTTACCAGCTGATTCGGGGGTAACTCCCGTGGCGGAGGTCACGGCCGCGACCATCGAGCCATTGCCGACCAGGAAGCCGCGCTCGGAGGGCAGGGTCGTATCCAGGTTAGAGGCGAAGTAGCGGGCTCCGCGCTGGATGGCCAGGGCGCCTTCGGAGAGGCGTGCCCAATTGTTGTCCGGGCTATGGCCGTGGAAGACCACGTGCGGTTGGTCGTCGGCGGTCTCTGTGACCTGAAAGCCAGCGTCGGCCACCAGCTGCTTGAAGGAGTCGTGGCCGATTACGTATGCGATCGGCTGCTCGATACCGGCTTCGGCGATGTAGCGCTTGCCCAGGTCGCAGGCGGCCATGGCCGAGGTAACCACGTCTTCCGCCTTCGCGGGGAAGCCCATGGAATTCAGGTGCTCGGCGACCTGCTGCGGGGCGCGCGAGGCATTGTTGGTGACGTACATGACCTTGCGGCCCGCCAGGCCTTCTGCCGCGCCCGGAATTGGGGTGTGGCCAGAGAACACGGTGCCGTCGAGGTCGGCTAGTAGTGCGTCGTAGTTATCCAGCAGCGGGTGGGCCATGGGCTACTTATCCTTGTTCTGATCTGCACCGTTAGGGTCTACGCCGAGTTCGGCCAGGCGGTCCAGGACGTCCAGGACTTCTTCGGTATCCATTTCGCCTGCACGGGTGAACCAGTCGATGGCCTCGTCCGTGCGCTTGGCCGTGGCCAGTGCGTCAGCGTAGGCGTAGTACAGGCGCATGCGGGTTACGTCTGGGGCTTCAGCGTTGTCCAGCTGAGCTTCCAGAGCCAGCAGGGCTTCGTCGGACTGGCCAAGATCTTGGTGAGCGCCGGCGACGACGATGGCCAGCTCTGCCTTGGACTCGGCATCCAGCTTGTCAGCCTGCGGGTCGTTGGCTACTTCCAGGGCCTTTTCGGGTCGCCCGAGGCCGCGTTCCGCGTCGGCGAGAACAGGCAGCAAACCGGGGCCACCGGCCATTCGGCGAGCAGCGCGCAGCTCGGAGATAGCTTCCTTCCATTCGCCTGCGTGGTAGGCGACGATGCCGCAGGTTTCACGGGCGACGGAGACTCGACCGGCGCGATCCTTGGCGGCGCGGGCGTGGGCGAGCGCCTTCTCCGGTTCGTTGTCCAGCAGCGTGGCGGCCATGATCAGGTGTTTTGCCACCATGTCCGCGTTGTCCTTTGAGAGGCTGCGGAGTTCCTGGCGTACGGAAGGGTCGAGCTCCTTCGGGTCGAGGTCCTGGGAAACTTCCGGTTCGTTGAGACGCTTGTTGAGGCGCTCCTCGCGGTAGCCGGCTCGCTGCGGGCCGCTGTGTGGGCCGCGCTGGGTTTCCCAGTTGGAGCCGCGCTTTTTGTTGGAGTTGCGGTTGGGGCGGCCGCCGCGGTTGGGCTTGAAGCCGCCCTTGTTGCGGAATTTGCCCTCCCCCTGGGGCCGGCCACCGCGTCCGCAAATGTTGCTTGAGTTTTCAGCCATTCTTGGGGGTTTACCTTCCGTCGTCTTCGTCTTTTCGGGTTGTAAGGCCCGTCCCGTGAACCTTATCAATCTTAGTTTCGCTTGCTGCGGAGGCGCAATGTTGTTGTTCTTTGCTATTGACGCCTACTTTTCCGCCGCAGTGAGTTAAGACATAAAAAAAATGAGGTGTGGGTTGCTGCAACCTTTGAAAGGTTACAACGACCCACACCCCACTTCTTC
>NZ_JASBOI010000011.1:0-68921 GCF_039907245.1 Corynebacterium sp. c24Ua_83
GTGTACGTTATCGACGTACACACTCCCTTTTTTCATGCTCATTTCCGTATTGCTAAAGTCTGATTCATGAATACACAGCCAGCCTCCGCCACGCCCCTACAACGCTGGCTGCTACTAGCCACAGTCGGCGTAGGCATCACCATCATTACGATCGACAACACCATCCTCTACACAGCGCTCCCTAGCCTCGTGGAGGACCTCGGCGCATCCAGCACGCAACAGCTCTGGATCGTCAACATCTACGCCATCGTCATCGCCGGCCTACTGCTCGGCACCGGCACCCTCGGGGACAAGATCGGCCATCGTCGCATGTTCGTCGCCGGCCTCATCATCTTTGGCCTCGCCTCACTAGTCGCGGCGTTCGCCCCCAACCCTGGGGTTCTTATCCTCGGCCGTGCCCTGCTTGCCGTAGGCGGCGCCACTATGATGCCGTCCACGCTATCGCTTATCCGTCTTACCTTCACAAACCCGGCTGAGCTGAATCTCGCCATCGGAATTTGGGGCAGCCTCTCAACCGTCTCGGCCGCCCTTGGCCCTATCGCCGGCGGCCTGCTTTTGGAACTGTTCTGGTGGGGTTCCTGCTTCCTGATTAACGTCCCGCTTGTCATCGCAGCGCTCATAGCCGTGCCCTTTGTCGCCCCGAAGGATCAGCCACGACCCGACAAGCACTGGGACTTCATCTCCTCCTTCTACGCGATGATCACCCTGGTCAGCGCAGTCCTGCTCATCAAGGAGGGCAGCCACTCCCCGCAGAACTGGCCAGTCATCGGCGTGGCAGCCGTGCTGCTCCTCCTGGGCGGCTGGGCCTTTACGCGGCGTCAGAACGGGCTCGAGCAACCCCTGATCACCTTTGATATCTTCCGCTTCCCCGCGTTCCGTGCCGGCGCCCTGGGAGCCGCCCTGTCCATGTTCGCCCTCGCTGGACTGCAGTACGTCATCACTCAGAAGCTGCAACTCGCCGACGGCCTATCCCCGCTGCACTCCGGCGTGTACGTGACCTTCGCAGCCGTGGGCGCCCTATTTACCTCCATCTACGCCGGTGCCCGCCTCACTCGCTTCGGCATCCGACGCCTGATCGCCGGCGGGTTCGGCCTTGCCACGATCGGTGCTCTATGCGTGTGCCTTTATGGCTATTTGGATTCGACGCCCCTTCTTCTCAGCGGCCTATTCATTAAGGGCATGGGGCTAGGCGCGGTGATGGCGGTAGCCTCCATCGCCATGATCTCAGGCGTGCCGAGCCATCGCGCAGGCATGGCCTCCTCGGTAGAGGAAGTCAGCTACGAGTTCGGATCTTTGACCTCCATCGCGGTCCTCGGCAGCCTGGTCACGGCCTTCTATTCTGCGCTGATCACCCTGCCGGCCGGAGCCCCAGCAGAAGCGACGGAGAGTCTGCATGCCGCGGTGCACATCGCCCATTTCTCGGACGCCAGCTGGGCCGAACCGCTGCTAGCCGCCGCAGATACGGCTTACTCCCATGCCTTCGCAATGATTACCGCCCTGGTCGTGGTGGTGTTGGCGGTCGGATGCCTCTACACGGCGCGAATCTTGCGCGGCGTCACCGTGGAGCTGCAGGACTGATCTAGCGCCAGCTAGAAGTGGCTGATGAACTCCCGCTCCTTGCCACTCAGTGGGTCAGGGAAGCGGAGATTCTTGGCGATTAGGCCCATGGGGGCGGCAAAGTCCTCGTCCTCCACGTAGACCGGTCGGGGCGTAGGGGCGTCTATAGAAAAGAGCGCGGCTTCCGTGAGATCGGTGTACAGAGGGTCGTTCAGGATCGGCAGCCCCAGTGAGCGCAGGACGACGCGCAGCTGGTGGGTCTTGCCGGTGCGGGGCTCCAGGCGCCAGACCAGAACCTCGCGGCCGTCTCGATATTCGGTGCGCAGACCCGTGACCAGGGTAAGAGCATTGGGCGGGTCGTCGGTGAGGATGGTGCTGAGGTGCCCGCGTGTCTTGGACATGCTGTGTTCCAGGCGCCACGGGCGCTCCGGCGTGGGCGACTCCCACGAACGCCAGGCGGCCAGCGGGGCGATGGGAGCGAAGGGGGCTTCCTCCGGCAGGGGAGTAAGCGCCTCGTAGACCTTGTGGGGGATGCGGCGCTCGAACATCGTCTGGTAGGCGCCGCGGACCTCCGGGCGGGCGGTCATCAGGAGCACTCCGCGGGTCAGGCGGTCAAGGCGGTGAGAGGGGGAAAGCTCCGGAATGCCGAGCTGCACTCGAGCCTTGACTAGCGCGGTCTCAGTAATGTGCTGGCCGCGGGGGAGGGTGGCCAGAAAGGGGGGCTTATCCACCACGACGATATCCGCATCCTGGTGCAGCACCGTGATCTCGCCGGGGACGGGACGCTCCGGGGCGGGGTAGCGATAGAAATTGATGAAGCTTCCGGGGCGCAGAACGTCATCCGGGGCGAGCGCTTCTCCGGAATCCAGGCGCACTTCACCGGCGGCGAAGCGCTCTAAAACGGCACTAAAATTATCATCTTCTGCGCGGTGACGCTGGGAGGAAATAAGATGCCACAGAAAATCTTTTGCCACCCACGGCGTGTCGGTAGCTGGGGGAACAAGAATCCGCGTAGGATTTAGGCCCCTTTTTACTGGTAAAGGTCCCATCAATCCGTTATGCTACCCGGCATGGATATTGCTGCAATCACAGGTTCCCTGTCTAACCTGCTCAAGACCGATCTCGGCGCTGTTCTGCTGAACATCTTCCGCACGCTGCTTGAGTTCTTCTCCCCGTCCAACGCACCCGCTGCCGACGACGTTCCGCTGCCCGACACCCAGGCCTAGTACCTCTAACTAGAATCTAAATTCCCACCCAAAGGGTGCCCAATTAGTCCCGAAAATAGGGGCAAAAGGGCGCCCTTTCTGCATTGATTAGCGCTTTTGAGGATAATGGGAAGTGGTAGAGGATCAATCAAATAATGCCCTTGCAAGGAAGGATCGTTTCCCATGGCTACCACGAGCGATAAGGAAATCATCGTCGCAGTTGATGGCTCTGACGCCAGCAACGAAGCCGTCAGGTGGGCCGCGAACGCCGCCCTGAAGCGCAAGCAGCCGTTGAAGCTGGTTAGCGCTTACACCATGCCCCAGTTCATGTACGCCGACGGAATGGTTCCGCCGCAGGAGCTCTACGACGAGCTCGAGAGCGAGGCCGGTGACAAGATCGAAAACGCCCGCAAGATCGTCACCGACTTCAGCGCCGACGTCGAGGTCAGCTACCTCGTCAAGGAAGGCGCCCCGATCGATACTCTCCTGGACCTCTCCGAGACTGCGGAGATGATCGTCATGGGCTCCCGCGGCCTGGGCGGCCTCTCCGGCCTGGTCATGGGCTCCGTCTCCAGCGCTGTTGTCGCCCACGCCGAATGCCCGGTGGTGGTTGTGCGCAAGGACAACGACGTGACCGTCGACAACAAGTACGGCCCCGTCGTGGTCGGCGTGGATGGCTCCGAGATCTCCCGCCAGGCACTGAAGATCGCCTTCCGCGAGGCCGAGGCACGTGGCGCCCTGCTGCGCGCCGTGCACTCCTGGACCGACACGCAGATCCACACCACCTACGTTGGCCTGGTGGATGCGCAGAACCAGATGGATCGCATGATCGTCGAGCGTCAGAACATGATGGAAGACGAGTTGAAGGAGCTCATCAAGGAGTACCCGAGCGTACAGGTCGAGGAGATCGTCGAGCGCGAGCGTCCGGTGCAGTCCCTCACCGAGGCAGCCAAGGACGCACAGCTGCTGATCGTTGGCTCCCACGGTCGTGGCGGCTTCAAGGGCATGCTGCTGGGCTCCACCTCCCGCACCCTGCTGCAGTACGCACCGTGCCCGATGATGGTTGTCCGCCCGAAGGACAAGAAGCGCAAGTAAGCACGCGCAAAACAATAGCGCAAGATAATACAGATCCTGTAGAGTCCAATGGGCTCTGCAGGATTTTGTAGACTTATGCGCGTAAGCGCGCTAAAGGCCGACAGTCAGAGATGACAAGGATGACAAAGATAAGGAGAGAAGTAGATGGCAACGGCAGAGGATAAATCCCGCACGGCGGGCTCCGCGGCCTCTACTGACTCCTCGGCCAAGGCAGACGGTGCAAAGGTAGCCAAGAAGACCGTAAAAAAGACTGCCAAGAAAACCGGAAAGGCCACCAAGCAGACGGCCCGCTCCAGCCGTCGCAACCGGCCCGGGCCGCGCCAGCGCCTGCTGGCAAGCGCGACGAATCTGTTTACCACGCAGGGCATCCGCGTGATCGGAATCGACCGAATTCTACGCGATGCAGATGTGGCGAAGGCCAGCCTGTACTCCCTGTTTGGATCGAAGGACAACCTAGTAGTTGCCTACCTGCAGGAGCTGGATCAGAAGTGGCGCGACGACTGGCACGCGCTGGCGGACCAGCGCGAAAAGCCGGAGGATCGCATCATCGCGTTCTTCGACCTGTGTATTCAGCAGGAGCCAGAAAACAACTTCCGCGGTTCGCACTTCCAGAACGCGGCCAGCGAATACCCGCGGCCCGAGACCGACTCGGAGCAGCGCATCCGCGACGCGGCGATGGAGTACCGCCGCTGGTGCCGCGACACGATGGCCGAGCTGCTTACGGAACGCTTCGGCTATGCCTCGCAGACGCTGGCCGACCAGCTCATGGTGTTCATGGACGGCGGGCTTAACGGGGCGAAGATGTCCCGCAACACCGTGCCGCTGGAAACCGCCCGCGGCCTGGCGAAGCAGCTGCTGCTAACGGCACCGATGAGCTACAACATCTAGCTATTTCGCTTGGCCTTACGAGCCTGCTTCTTTTTCTTCTTTTCCTTCTTCCGCTCCACCAGCTGATCCTTCATCAGCTTGTGGTGCTCCAAGAACTCCTCCGAGTAGGGGATTTTGCGGTCCAGGATCCGCTGAATGGTGATCGTCTGGGTGGTGGTCCACAGGTTGTTACCCACCCAGTAGATCATCAACGCAACCGGGCCGACCGCGCCCAGGGCAATAGTGAATGGGGCAATCAACACGATCGGGCCGATTAGCCACATCAACTTCAGCATTCCGCGGGCCAGGCCTGAGTTGTGATCCACCGTGAGGTAATTCCGGTACATGGAATAGCCCCAGTTAGAAGTGGTGAAAATCGCCGCCAGAATGGCCATGGGGAACACCACCCAAAAGACCTGCTCCTGCGTGGTGTGGATTTCCGCGAACTGCGAATCCGACATCTGCACGTAGGCGGCCATGGGCACCCCGAAGAGCTTTGCGGAAAGCAGTGACTGGACTTCCTCGGCATTCAGAGGGCCAAAGCCGTTGACGGAAGCGTTGATTTCCGGATCCGGACTGGTGACGTGGATGAGCATGCGGTACAGGCCAATCAGGACCGGAATTTGGATTAGCGCGGGAATGCAACCATCGGAGAAGCGATATTCGTGCTCCTTCTGTAGCTCGCGTCGCCTCTTTCCCAGCTCTTTGCGCCCTTCCGCCGTTTTATCATCGCTGTATTCCTGCTCCAGCCGAAAAACCTTTGGACGGATGTTAATCAAAATACGGCTGGAATAAGACTGCCGGTAGACGAAAGGCAAAAGCAGCGACCGAACGGTGACGATCAGAAGCACAAGTGCCAGCAACCAAGATTGCGCTGCATCCCAGCCAAAAATATCGGCAAAAAGGTAATGCCATGCCTTCAGGAATAGGGCAACGGGATACTCGACAATCTTCATGGAGGAGAGCTTACCCGCCATGAGAGATAGCTGCGGGATACGGTAGGGTAGCGTCCCAAAACGTAGTAGCATGTGACGCATGGCGCGACACCGACGACAGGCGGAAACACGACTCGACCCGATTAGTGTTTTCGGCGAGATCCTCATCACCTTTGGTGTTATCGCCCTGCTTTTCGGTTTCTGGGATGTTTTTTGGACGGATGTTCAATCCGGACGCGAACAGGCCGCAGTCGCCCAAGAGCTGGATGATCAGTGGGATGAGAAGAACCCCCGCCCGCTGACCGAGCCGGCCGAAGGCGCTGCCTTTGCTCGCCTGTATATCCCTTCTTTCGGCTCGGACTTTAACTTCTCTGTGGTCAAGGGCGTGGCCGACGAGGACCTAAGCAAGGGGCCGGGCCACTACCAGGAAACCCAAGCCCCAGGTAAGCCCGGTAACTTCGCCATGGCCGGTCACCGCGTGGGGCGTGGCTCCCCCTTCAACGACCTTGGGCTGCTGAAAACTTGCGATTCCGTCGTGGTGGAAACCGCCGGTAGCTGGAATATCTACCGCGTGCTGCCGATCGACGTGGCCCCGGGCGATCGCTTGGCAGAGGCCGAGAAGTGCATGCCCCCAGAGCTGGCGCAGAAGATCTCTAGCGGTGAATACGCGGGCGTCAATGGGCGCTACATCACCACCCCGAACGACATCAACGTGATCAACCCCGTCCCCGGCCAGGATCGCATCGAGGTGCACCCCAAGGATGATGCGGCGTTGCTGACGATGACGACCTGTCACCCGCAGTTTTCCAACAAGGAGCGCATGATTGTCCACGCGGCGCTCGTCCGTTCGGAGCCGAAGAAGGGCGGCGAGGTGCCCGAGGAATTGACGGAGGGAGCTTAAATGTACGCGCTGCTGTGGCGTAACCTGCCCGGGCCCTGGTGGGTCAAGCTACTGATCGTCCTGGTGCTGCTGGTGGGCATCTTCTTCCTGCTCATGGAGGTTGTGTTCCCTTGGGTCGGGCCGATGATGCCCTGGACCGATGTGGGGGTCTCGGAGGGACTGCTGCGGGTCGCTGCTTTAGCTTGAGCCCGCGCGCCGCTGAGAGCTTGAGCGCCGCTTAGAGCTTGAGGTTCTTGATCGTCTCTTCAGCGATCTTCTGCGCCTTCACGGACTGCTCCTGTGCTGTGGTGACCACCACGGCCGTTTCGTCCTTCCACACCGCGTACACTGCGCCGGATTCCCCGTCGCCACCACGGCGCCCGCCGCTCCACCCTTCTGGGTCAAGAGCCTTGAGCGTGGAATCGATCGGCGCGGCATGGTCGACCACCGCGATCGCATCGGAGTTGGTGCGCATGTGACGCACCATCACCGTGGCCTGCGGGTAGTCCTCGTAAGACCAGAAAACACAGGCGGGAGGGTCGAAGCGCTCGTCCGTGCCAGTGCCGGTGAGGCGCTGGCCGTTGGTGTTCTGTAACCACTCGCCGTCCAGGTAGGGGCAAACCTCCTGGCCGCCTTGCCCCACTGGCTCCGGGGTGGCGTCAATCGGCAGCTCCGTGCCCTTGACCGGGTCGACGGTGCGTTCTGCGGAGGTTTCCGAGGTCGGCTCGTCGTCCTCCGCGCCCCCACAGGCGCTGATGCTAAAGGCCAGCGCGGTGCCTGCCACCAGCGCTAGGGATGCTCTTTTTATCTTGTGACGCCCCAACTTCGAAAAACCTCGAATCTCTTAAAACGAAAAGCGTTTACTTGCCCTGAGCCTTCTCAAACTTTTCAATAACGTCGGCGGAAATGCGGCCGCGCTCGGAGACCGCAACGTTGTTCTCGCGTGCCCATTCGCGGATCATGCGGTTGCGCTCCGGGTTGGTGCTGCGGCCGGTGGTTCGGCGCCCGGCACCACCGCGGGTCTTGCGGCGGGCAACCTGAATGTAAGGAGCCAAAGCCTTTTCAAAAGCCGCACGGTTCTTGGCGGACAAATCCAGGGTGTAATCAATTCCGTTGACGCTGAAATCAACGACATTGACCTCCTCCTCGGAAAGTGGGGCATTGTCCAGATCGTCAAAGAACTGGGTAATTTCGCGGCGTGCCATCGGGGCATTCCTTTCTTCCAAGTGTTTGTTGCATATAGCTTTCGGGCTGCTACCTGCGCTACTTAGTTAATAGATTTTCAAACACTAGTCTAACCCATTAAAGGCAAGTATCAATGATGAGCTTTGTTTAAAGCTAAATGAACTGTAAAGGCGCTGGAAAGGGTGGCGTCATTAAGAAAAGAATAAATAAAAAATACCCCCAGGTGTGTACCTGAGGGTAATAAAGCGCTTTAAGGCTTTTAGCGGGCGGAGTGCTTAGCCGGTTCGATGCGCACGTTGGAGGTGTGGATGCCCTCGCCCCACTTGGTGGTGGCGGCCTTGCCGAAGTGCAGCGGCTGGTTCGGCTTCAGCTTGCCGTCCGGAGCCAGGAAGATCCAGTTCGCGTCTACGGCATCCTTCGTCACGCGCACGACGGTGTAGCCGTGGGAGTCGAAGTCCAGGTACTTCACGTGGCGGTTCATGTTGGTGAAGGCGTACTCGACTGTGTGGGACAGCGCGTTATCCTCCGGCAGCTTCAGAATGTCGTCGATGTTGGAGGAGGTAACGGAGGTGCAGACGATCTCCACGCCGGCGGTGCCGCCGTTCGGGTAGGTGCCCGGCTTGGCCGGAATGTCGTTGGCCCAGGAGGAGTGAATGTCTCCGGTCAGCCAGACCGTGTTGCGGATCTTGTTGTCCACCAGGTACTTGATCACTCGGCGACGTTCGGCGGCGTAGCCATCCCACTGGTCGAAGTTGTAGGGCATGCCCTCTTCCGGCAGCCCCAGCAGCTGGGTGACGGCTTTGGTGGCCTCTGGATCCAGCGGCGGGATTAGAACCGGGCTGAACATCACGGAGTTGCCGATGAAGTTCCAGCGGGCAGTCGAGGTGGACAGCTTCTTGGTCAGCCAGCCGAACTGCTCGGAGCCCAGCATGGTGCGGGACTCGTCGTCGGTCTTGCGGGCAGCGGTAAAGCCGGGCTTTTCGTTGCGGTAGGTGCGCAGATCCAGCATGTTCAGCTCGACCAGGTTGCCGAAGGACAGGTTGCGGTAGATGTGGCCCTTCTCGGACAGCGGGGTGGCGCGGATCGGCAGCCACTCCAGGTAGGCCTGCATGGCGGCGTTGCGGCGGGCGATGAAGTCGCCCTCCTTGTCTGCCTGGTGGTTCTCCGCGCCGTTGGACCAGTTATCGTTGGCGACCTCGTGGTCATCCCAGGTGACGATCCACGGGCACGCAGCGTGCGCGGCCTGCAGGTCCGGGTCGGTGTGGTGCTGAGCATAGCGCTGGCGGTAGTCGGCCAGGGAGACGATCTCGTTGGCCGGCTCGTGCAGGCGGACGGAGCCGGTCTTACCGGTGTACTCGCCGCGCGGGTACTCGTAGATGTAGTCGCCGACGTGCAGCGCGTAGTCGATGTCGCCGCGGTTCGCCATATCGCGGTAGGCGCTGAAGAAGCCGGCCTCCCAGTTGGAGCAGCTAAATAGCGCGAAGCGCAGTTCGGAGACGTCGGCGCCCTTGGCCGGTGCGGTGCGGGTCTTGCCGACCGGGGAGGTCTGGCCCTTGCGGGGGCCGTCGACGGTGGTGAAGCGGTAGAAGTAGCCGGTGTAGGGCTTCAGGCCGCGGGCCTCTACCTTCACGGTCATGTCGCCGGCGGGCTCCGCCTTCGCGGTGCCGGAGGTGACGATCTGGGTGAACTTTTCGTCGCTGGCGACTTCCCACTTCACGTTCGTGGTCTGGCCCTTGCCGTCACCCGGGTAGTCGTTTTCGTTGGAGGTCACGCGGGTCCACAGCAGCACGCTATCCGGGTAGGGGTCACCGGAGGCAACGCCGTGCTGGAAGGCTTCCTTGCCCATCTTCTTGTTGATGGGCGGGTTCGGCTGCTTGGCGGAGCCCAGCGGCGCGGCAGAGGCGGTGGAGTTGGCGGCAACGGTGCCGATGCCGACGGCAGCTGCGCCGGCCGCGCTGGTCTGTAGAACCTGGCGGCGGGTGAACTGGCCGGACTGGGCAGGGGTGGAGTTTTCCTGAGGCTTGTTCGTCATAGCCTAATAAAACCACGCGCAAACGGGTTTCGCTGGGTGAGATCCCCCCAGCCTGAGCTAGCTCGGCTTAGCGGCCGGCCAAGCCCAAGCCCTACTTGCGCTTGGCCTTAATCTGGGCTTCCACCAGATCCAGCTCGTTGGATACGGAACGCAGCACACGCTTCGCCTGGCCGTCGTTCATGGAGCGGGAGTTCTCGACGGCCGTATCCAGGTCGTCCATACGCTCGGAGATGTCCTTGGCAAAGCCGGTCGGCACGCCATCGTCCAGGGACTTGCGGATCTTCTTGATGCGCGCCTGCTGCAGGCCGCCATCGCCCGGGAACTGGGCGGTTGCCTTGGTAGCCAGGCCACTGCGGCGAGCTGCGGAGCTGTTGGAGGCCTCCTGCAGGGCGGTCGCGCCACGGTAGAACAGCGGGATTGCAAAGGGGGCGGCTACGCGGGCAGCGCCGGCGATCTTCAGCACCTTCTTGGCGTTGAAGCGACCGGCCTTGATCTGCTCCAGTGAGGCCTTCGCCATCTTCTCGTTGTGCTTGCGCTGCGCCTTGAGCTCCTTGGCATCCATCTTGCGCACCTGCTTGGCCGTCTTGCGCAGGTAGGCCTCCTTGCGCTTCTCCAGCTTCGAGTCGGCCTTTACCTGTGCCTTGGCGCGAACCTTCGCTGCCTTCTCGATGGCCTTCTTTTCCTGACGGCGCTTGCGCATACCGCTGAGCAGTCCCATGTCACTCCGATGCGAATTGATCTGTCTTGATCTGTCTTACTGTTCAACCAGATTACTTAAGAAACATCTTTACTGTACTTGCTTCACTGTACTCCGACACCCCGGGGCGGAGGCTTAACTATTTGGGCGCTCAACCTTCTGGGGAGGCGCGCTGCCTGTCCGGGGGACGCGCTAGGCTTAGAAACTATTGTGAGCCTGCCTGAAGATCTTCCGCCACTCGGCCCTAGCGACCTCGTGGGCTGCCGCCACCGTGCGGTATTGCGGCGTCACAAGGAACAGCAGGAACCACCCGTCACCCCGCGCATTCACATTGCGCAGGACCTCGAGGCCTACGTGGAGGCCGTCCAGCACAAAGCCAACGCTGCGCTCCGGCGGGAGCAGGTATTTCGGCGCCTGCCAAACAAGCCGCGGATCGGCGACAAAGTGTTCCCCACGAGGGTGGATATCGACCCTAGCGAGCCGGACACCGCCGTCGAGCAGACTCTGGAGGCGCTGGCTTCCGGTGCTCGGCTGATCACCCGCCCCGTGCTGGCCGAAGGGCCTTTCCGGGTAGAGCTGGACCTGCTCGTCCGCGCGGACCGCGGCAAGGGGGTCGACGAGTTTATGCAGTACACGCCCGTCGCGATCTCCTCGCACTCTGTGGCACGCCGCGCGCGAGCCACGCAGATGGCGGATTGCCGGGTGACGGACATTAGCGCCCTGGGGTTGGCGGTGCCGGCGCCGATTGACTTCCGCCATCGCGCCGCCGCCGGGGACGCCCAAAAGGTGGCCATCGCCCACGTCGTGCTGCGGCAATGGGGTTTCGCCGCCAGCACCGTCGCACTGATCGGTCGCGCCGGGCCGGGCAGGCCACGTTGTTTCTTTTTTGACGCCCCCTCCGTCCTCCCCGGCCTGCAGGCCGCGTTGGAGGAACCGATCCCGACCGGCCCGCGCAGGATCAAGGAATGCCAGACCTGCGAATTCCACAATCACTGCCGAGCCCAGTTGCTGCAGGCGCAGGAGATCAGCCTGCTGCTGCCGGGGGATAAAGCCCGCAAGTGGCGAGAGAGGGGAATCGAAACTCTCCCGCAGCTGGCGGCCTCTGGGAACGGGGAGCAGGCAGAGTTGGCGCAGGCCTGGATGGATGGGCAGGTGGCTTTGCGCCGCCCGAAGAAGAACTGGCAAGAGCAGCCGGAACTCTGGGGCGGTAGCGCACGCAACGCCGTCGGGGGCTTGCGCGACTGGGTGGAGATTGACGTGGATATGGAGGCCCACCCCAACCGCGGCACGTTCCTCTGGGGCACCTTCGACGGCTCGCGCTATATCGGGTTCGGAGACTTCAGCCGGGACGGCGACGAAGGCCAACACGTAGCCGAATTCTGGCACTGGATGCAATCGCAGAAGGACCGCGCCCTGGAGAACGGAAAGAACTTCCAGGTGTGGGTGTATGCCGCGCAAGGGGAAAACTACTGGCTGCGCCACGCCGCCGAGCGCTATGGCGGGCGCCGCTACGCGGTCGCGGGCACAAACGTGAAGGTGACCATGCCCACGCTGGAGGAGGTGAATGCCTTCATCGCCTCCGAGCACTGGTGCGACTGCTTCGGCCTGGTGAAGAAGGCGCTGGCGCCCACGGACTCGCTGGGGTTAAAGACGATCGCTCCGCTGGCGGGGTTCGAATTCAGCCAGGCGGGCATCAACGGCAAGGCGGCGGTGGAACTGTTTGAGCAGGCCATCGGCGGATCCCGCAGTACGGCGCAGGCGGCCAGGCGTAAGCTGGAGCGCTACAACGCCGACGACTGCGTGGCGACCTCGGCGGTTCGCGCGTGGCTGCGCAGGGGCGCGCCGGGCTTGCGGGCGCTGCGGCGTCACTAAGCAGTCAAGAAGAAAAAGGGACAAGACATGACGAACTTCTTCGAACGCATCATGGCGCTCAACAGTCAGGGGCCGTACCGGGCCGAAAGGGTCGGGCCGGAGGACGCGCTGAAGGGCGGACGCACGCCCGTGCTAGAGAATCCGCAGCCGAACGTGGTTCTGGGCACGCCGCTGACCGGCCTGGAGGATAGCTACTGGGCCGAGGCCGACGGGCTGGAGCAACCCGCGCAGATCGTCCTGGGTCTGGGCTGCTTCTGGGGTGTGGAGCGCATGTTCTGGGGCGTGGACGGAGTGTGGGGCACCTCCGTGGGCTACGCGGGCGGATACACTCCGAACCCCACCTACCGCGAGGTATGCACCGGGCGGACCGGCCACGCCGAGGTGGTGCGGGTTGTTTTCGACGCTGCCGCGGTGAGCTTGGAGCAACTGCTGCAGATCGCCTTCGAGAACCACGACCCGACGCAGGGCGACCGGCAGGGCAATGACGTGGGCACGCAGTACCGTTCGTGTGTGTACACGCAGGATGCCGAGCAGTTGGGGCGCGTGCGGCAGGCCATCACAGGCTGGCAGCAGCGCTTTAGCGACGCGGGCTTCGGGGAGATCACCACGGAGGTTGCCGAGCTAGCGGAGATTGGCGACGGGCAGTACTACCTGGCCGAGGACGAGCACCAGCAGTACTTACACAAGCACCCCGACGGGTACTGCAACCACGGGCCTAACGGCGTGAGTTGCCCCGTCGGGGTACTAGGGGACTAGCGAGCCAGCGACTGCGGACTCTACTTGGGGAGGTTCTGGTTCGGAATGCGCCCCTCGGGCACGACCTTGCTGCCGTCCCAGCGGAAGGTGACGTCCGAGTAGTACTTACCAGCATTCACATTGGCATCACCAGATTCCTGCAGCGCCTCCCAGTCGCGCATGCGCACCGTGACGGAAGAATCCGTGGCGGACAGCACCTCGGCCTGCTGGGCTGTGTCTGAGCCCACCCCGATGTACTTGCCCTTGTGGAAGAGCATCAGCTGGGTCCGGAACTGACTATTGCCCTGTTGCGCCTGGGTGATCAGCGCGTAGCTGAGGTCGTTGCAGGGGTTGTAGTTCGACTCGCCCGTGGGCTTCCAGCCGAACTGGTTCGGCGGCAGCTTGCTGATGTTGTTCGTGATCTCCGGGGAGTCTGGCTGTTCGGAGCAGTCCTGGTTGCCGCCGTCAGAGCCGGCGTTACCATCGCCGCCCTCGGCATCCTCACCTTCGGCGGGGTTCGGCGCTGCGGCGTTTTCGGTGTTCGCCCCTTCTGCGTTCTGGTCCTTGCCTTCCTTGGGCGCTTCGCCCTTGTCGGCGGAGCCAGCGTCCGCGGCTTCCGCGTTGGAGGTGACTGGTGCCGGGGCATCTTCACCGTTATTTTCGTCGCCGCAGGCTGCGGTGCCCAACAGCAGGCCGGTCAAGGCGACCACGGCACCAAACTGGCGGGTGCGGCGTGCGCCGCGCGTGCGATGGGATGTGGGGGAGTGGTTGGAACGGATGGTTCGTGCGTGAGCCTTCATGGTTCTTCTCCAATCTCGGGTGGGTGTGTAGGTGACTTGTGGGCCAGCTGCGAAAGTCCAATCGAGCGCGAGTTGAGTGAGTGCTCGTTTAAGAAACCGTTCGCCGGGCCCGTTGCGTTTCTGGGGCCACACTTCTAGGGGTGCGTTTCTAGGGACGCAAAAGGCCCTGTATCAAATGGCCGGAAGATGCTTCCGGCGCTGATACAGGGCCAGCTCTATTTAGTTTTCAGTGCTGGGGAAGCGCCTACGCGGGCGCCCCTTGATGCAGCTTTACTTCTGTGCAGCCTCGTAGCGCTTTGCAACCTCGTCCCAGTTGAAGACGTTCCAGACAGCCTTCACGTAGTCTGCCTTAACGTTCTTGTACTGCAGGTAGAAGGCGTGCTCCCACATATCCAGCAGCAGCAGCGGGGTCAGGTTGATGGACAGGTTGCCCTGCTGGTCGGTCATCTGCTCGACAACCAGGCGGCCAGCGATGTGGTCGTAACCCAGAACAGCCCAGCCGGAGCCCTGCAGGCCCAGTGCAGCACCGTTGAAGTGCTCCTGGAATGCCTCGAAGGAACCGAAGTCGCGGTTGATAGCCTCAGCCAGCTCGCCGGTCGGCTCGCCGCCACCGTTCGGGGAGAGGTTCTTCCAGAACAGGGAGTGGTTGGTGTGGCCACCCAGGTTGAAAGCCAGGTCCTTGGACAGTGCGGTAACTACGCCAGCGATGGAGCCGTCCTTGCGGGCAGCCTCCAGCTTCTCGAGGGCAGCGTTAGCGCCGTTAACGTAGTTCTGGTGGTGCTTGGTGTGGTGCAGCTCCATGATCTCGCCGGAGATGTGGGGCTCCAGAGCGTCGTATGCGTAGTCCAGCTCGGGGAGTTCGTACTTAGCCATAGTTTCTAAAGTTCCTTTCACACGTCGGAAGTGCTTATGACAACAAGTGTGGCGCGAAAATATGGTTCCTGCAAGGTTTTCTATTAGGAACTTTTTATTTATTGACGCCACGTATCAAAAGTTCAAAGTCCAGAAATTCTTGTGGTGAGGGTGTCTGGACGTAGCGCTATGCTGGCCGTGGGCGTCAATAAAGAACGAAGGCACCTACAGGGCAACCAGAAGGAAGAAGGCCACAATGACTGCTCCACAACCGCACAATGACACCACCGGCGCCACCAACGGCACCACCACGCCACCGACCCCCGGTTCCAAGATCGTTCTCATCGGCGCGGGCGACGTCGGCATCGCCTACGCATACACCCTGGTCAACCAGGGTTTGACCGACCACCTGGCCATCATCGACCTGGACGAGCGCAAGACCTGGGGCCACGTACAGGACCTCAACCACGCGGTGCCGTGGTCGCACCATAACACCCGCGTTTCGGTTGGCACCTACGAGGACTGCCGCGATGCCGCAATGGTCTGCATCTGCGCGGGCGCGGCACAGAAGCCGGGGGAGACTCGACTGGACCTCGTTGCCAAGAACACCGCAATCTTCAAGACGATCGTCGGCGACGTGATGGAACACGGCTTCAACGGCATCTTCCTGGTCGCCAGCAACCCGGTGGACATCCTGAGCTACGCGACGTGGAAGTTCTCCGGCATGGACTCCAGCCGCGTGATCGGCTCCGGCACGATCCTGGATACCGCGCGCTTCCGCTACGCGCTGGGCCGCTACTTCGACCTCGCGCCGACCTCCGTGCACGCCTACGTGATCGGCGAGCATGGAGATACTGAGTTGCCGGTGCTTTCTGCCGGTTCGGTGGCGGGTACCTCCATCCGTCACCGGCTGGAGAAGATGGGTGAATCTGCTGACGAGGACGTCGACGAGATCTTCGTGAAGACCCGTGACGCGGCCTACGAAATCATCCAGGCCAAGGGCTCCACCAGCTTCGGCATTGGCATGGGGCTGGCGCGCATCACCCAGGCGGTGTTCAGCAACCAGGATGTCGTGCTGCCGATCTCCACCCTGTTGCAGGGCGAGTACGGATTCGAGGACATCTACATCGGCACTCCCGCGGTGATTAACCGCCAGGGCGTTCGCCACGCCGTGGAGCTACAGTTGGATGCCGAAGAAAAGGAGAGGTTCGACCACTCCGCGAACGTGCTGCGCAAGGTGATGGGCGAAGCCGGGCTAATCTGAGCTGGGCTGATTTAAGCGGGGCTGTTTTAAGTAAACAATAAGTGAAACTTGGAGGGTGCCCGGCGTGAGCGGATGCCGGTTGCAGGCCGGCGCACTAAAAATAGAGGGTATGAAAATTGTCGCCCACCGCGGAGCCTCCAAGGAACGCCCAGAACACACCCTGGCAGCCTATGAACTGGCCGAGCAAAGGGGAGCGGACGGCTTCGAATGCGACATCCGCCTGACCCGCGACGGGGAGCTCGTCTGCCTGCACGACCGCACCATCGACCGAGTGGCGGTGGACAAGCCCGCGAAATCCAACGGCGTGGTCAGCGAGATGACGTTGGCGCAGTTGCGGGAACTGAACGTCGGCACCCCGGAGGAGCCCGCGCAGGTGCTTACTCTGCGCGAGCTTCTGACATTCTTTAACGACGTGAACTCCTCGCGGATCGACGCCGGGCAGGAACATAGCCAGAGGGCGGGGGCGGCAGGCGCTGTAGAGGGGGCGTCACTAAAGAAAGACATCTTTATCGAGACCAAGCACCCGAACCGCTACGGGCCCAAGGTCGAGCACGCCCTGCACTACGAACTGCAGCGGGCGCACCTGGCGGAGAGCTCGCACGTGCACCTGATCAGCTTCAGCCCGCAATCGCTAGTGCGCTTCAAGATGATCAACCCGGCGGTTCACCGCATCCTGCTGCGGCGCGAGTACCAGCGCATGCTCAACCCGGGCCTCGAGGCACTGCATGTTGTGGACGCCCACGGCCTGTCGGTCGCACGTGGTCGGATTCGCCCCGACATCATCGGCCGCTTTGGCGATGGAACCTACGTGTGGACCGCCGATAAGGAAGACGAGGTGCGGTGGGCTACGCGCCAGGGAGTGACCTGGCTGGCGACGAACTACCCCGGGCGGGCGCGGATGTGGCGCGACAACGAGCTGGGGTTGGACAAGCCGGAGCCAGCTAGAGAAACCAGTGCTGCTGCATTTTCCTTGGTGCAGCCAGGTACAATTAACGACCGTGGCTAAGAAGAAAAAGAATCAAGATAACCTGCCCGAGGGCATGAGCCGCCGCCAGGCGAAGCTCGCTGCCCGCGCCGCGGAACGCGCGAAGCTGCAGAAGGACCCGCGCCCCTTCGACGGTTTCGCCATGGAGGCCGACCTGATCGCCCTGCAGGAATTCGTCCCCTCGGCGCACTTCGTTGCCGACGTGAAGGACGCGGAGCACAAGATCTCCATCGTTACCGTCCTGCCGGGTGCGGTCGCAGCGCTGCGCCGCTCGGAGGAAGACGGCGGCGAGGCCTTCGTTGCACTGCAGACCCAGCGCCGCGGTGACAACCCGAACCGTGACCTGGCATTCGCCCTGAACTGGGTAAAGCAGGCCGAGCCGGGCCAGTCCCTGGAGGTCGGCGTGGCCGACGGCACCGAGCCCGCCCTGGCGGACATCCTGAACAAGGACGCTGCCTCCGAGATCACCGTCGCCCAGGACTTCTCCTGGTGGCTGACCGAGGAAAACCGCAACAACCCGCAGATCGCCGCCACCCTGCAGCGCGCTAACGAATCCGTGCTGCCCTCCGAGCGCGTGGAGGCGGACATTAAGGGTGCCGCATGGTGGATCGACCCGTCCGACAAGGCGCACATCCGCTGGGTTCGGCAGGAGGGCGAGGAGGAACTGCTGAACGCTCTGGCCCGCCTGCACGCCGCTGGTGAGCTGCACCTGGGCGAGGGCTCCAAGTTCGCCGGTGTGTTCCGCACCCACGGCATCCTGGTTCCGGTGTGGGACCTGGACCGCAGCCGCGAGTCCGCTTCCTGGAAGGATGGCCTGGAGGCTCTGGATCCGAAGATCGCAGAAGCCCTGGCCAAGGATGCTCCGCTGACTGCCGACGAGCAGAAGGCCAAGCAGACCATCCAGTCCCGCGAGGTAACCATCCGCTAGCAGCGGCTGGCTAGTAGCTGACCAGCCCGGCTGGCTAGTGGGGCCGGCTACTGGCTAACGCAGCTCCGCGAACATCTCCTCTGCGCCGGCATCGTCCCACAGTGCGACGTTGCCGGCGTAAGTGTTTTCATAACCTGCAATCGGCACGGTCTCCTGCTTCGCCCCGCCGGCCATAGCCAGACCCAGCGAGGCGAGGTTCCACACGTGGTCGTCCTCGTTGACCGTCATGTTCGCGCTGAGGGCATCGGCGACCTTCAGGTTCTTAAATGGGTTCAGCAGCGTACCGGGGGACTTGATCTTCTTGGACAGCTCGGCCAGGAACTTGCGCTGGCGCTCCACGCGGTCCAGGTCTCCCTGCGCCGAGGCGTAGCGGGAGCGCACGTACCCCAGCGCGGTCGGCCCATCGAGTTCCTGGCAGCCGGCCTGCAGGTTGATGCCCGCCATTGGGTCATCCAGCGGCTCGTCCAGGCACATCTCCACGCCGCCGACCGCGTCGACAACATTGGCGAATCCGCCGAAGCCGATTTCTGCGTAGTGGTCCAGATGGATGCCCGTCGCCTTCTCCACGGTCTGCTGCAGCAGCGCCGGCCCGCCGAGGGAAAACGCCTGGTTGAGCTTATTCTGCCCATAGCCAGGGATGTCAACCCAGCTATCGCGCGGCAGGGAGAGCATGGTCGCGTCTCCGCCGAAGCGGGGAATGTGCACCACCATGATCGTGTCTGTGCGCCCCACCGAATCGTCGAGCTCCCCGGCCATCAGACGGTCGGCGTCCTCCTCGCTCAGCCCGGCGCGGGAGTCCGAGCCCACCAGGAGCCAGTTGGTGCCGGAGGTGCTCCCCAAGCGGCCGTCGTAATCCTGCAGGGCATCGGTGCGCTGGAGCTTCGTATCGATCCACACGGCCGCGCCGATGCTGAATGCCAGCACGATGGCCAGCAGTAGACCTAGCGCCTTGAAGAAGCCGAAGCGCTTGCGCTTCCTCGGCCGCGGGGTAGCCCGCCCGCGGGGGCGCCGAGTGGGGCGCGGGGGCTCGCCCCTGCCAGCACGGCCCCTGCCGGAGCGGTCGTCGGGGTAGCCGCCGAATTGCGGCTCGCCGAAAGGTTGACCCGGTTGGGGCTGTTGGCCCGGATACTGACCCTGATATTGGCCCGGCTGCGGCTGGTGGCCCCGGTTGGCATCGAGGTTGGCATCGCGTGGCGGGAGCGGCTCGGCACGGCGGTAGCGCGGCCCTTCGGGCTGATTCGGGATCTCGCGGCGCTGGGGCTCCCTGTGCCCGGGGGGCCCGGTGGGCTCGTTGTTGCTCGGAGGGATGACGCCCTTACGCACCGGCCGCCCGTAGCGATCCAGGATGGGCTTGCCGTGTCGATCCCGGGCGATCTCCATGCCTCCGGCACCGTCCGTGCCGCCGGAATTGTTGGCGGGGCGGCGGGGGCCGAAATTATCGCGAGAATTCATGGGGACAATAATAACGGGTTCCGGGGACATGGCTGGCGTCAATGCAGTGGTACAGCGGCGCTCGAAGGGCCTAACTGTGCACTAAAACAGCACAGCGTAGCCGACGAATGCGACGGTATCGATCAGCCCGTGGCCGATGACGAGGGGCCAGATCCGCCCGGTTCGCTTGAAGTACCAGAGGTAGATGACACCCATGATGATGTTGCCCAGCCCGGCGGAATACCCCTGGTAGAGGTGGTAGCTGCCCCGCAGCAGCGCGCTGGCGGCGAACACCCACACCCAGCTGATGCGCAGCTGCCGCAGACGTGTGCTGAGCCAAGCTACGACCACCAGTTCCTCGGCGAATCCATTGGCCCAGGAGTTCACTATCAGCAGCGGGATCCGCCACCAGGATTCGTCCAAGCCAGTGGGCACGACCTGCTTTGATAGCCCCAGGTGAACCGCGCCGAAATAAAGCGCCAGCCCAGGTAGTCCGATGATCGCGGCCAGCCCCGCCCCGTGCAGCCAGTCGCGGCCCCGCAGCCGCCAGCTGCGCACCAGCGCCGGGGTGGGCAGGTGCCGTAGCAGCAGGAATATCGCTAACCCGCCCCAGGCGAAGAGCACGCCACTGGAGAGCAGCTGCAGTATCGGATCCAGCCAGGGCAGCACCGATTGTGCCTGGTTGAGGGTGGCTTTCTGCTCGTTGAGCGCCTCCGGACTGACGGTTGCCTCCACCAGCCGGGCAATGGCGCGCAACCCCGAGGTGCCGAAGGTGATGCCCAGGACGAGCAGTAGCTCCCAACGCAGTACCGTGCGGTCGCTGGTGTTAGTGCTCATGACTGTGGCTGTTGTCGGGTTTGGCGCGGAAATCCAGGGCCTCTATATCGCCCGGAACCGCAACGCTGAGGCTTTCGGCGGGCAGGCGCGAGGCGGCGTCCATAATAAAGGCAGCGAGGGAAAGCAGCGTCGCTGCGCTCGTGCGATTGCCGACCGCACCCAGCATCAGGGCGATCGGCCAGCGGCCGGGCACGCGCTCGGGGGCGACGAGCGGCAGCGTGACGGCCGCCCAGCCCGTCAGGTTCCACAGGGTGCCCCAGGGTGTCCAGGCGGTTTGCGCCCAGAAGTTATCGGTGGGCTTGAGCTGGGAAAACGCTCCGGGAGGTGGCGGTGCGCAGGCGAGAGTCGGGGTGGCGATCACGTCGAAGTGCGGCCACGCCTGCTGTGGGTCTAGCCCGACTATCTGTTTTTCTAACTGTTGACGCCGCCATTTCGGCACCTGCCGGCCTTCCTCACGGAGCCAGGTAGTGATGGGCGACAGCGTGCCCGGTAGGTCCGCACAGCGGGCGGCGATGAGGTCGCGGAAGAGCTGGAAGGTGGCCGGGGGATAGGGGGCTGGCGCCTGGGTGACGGACTCGACGAGCGGATGCGTGGTGGCCAGCGCCGTGGCTGCGGCGGTGGCAGCGGCGATGTCCGGTGAGACAACGCTGCGGGTGTGGAAGGGCTGGTTGGTGTAGCCGATGCGCAGAGGCCGTGGCGGTTGAGCGGGCTCCAGGTGCAGCGTGTCCGTATCCGGCGCGGGCAGGCCGTAGGCGCGGGCGGTGGTGAGTAGGTCGGAGGCGATAAACCCCTGTGCGACCGGTGTAAAAGAGCCGAACCGGTGGTTGTGGGCGGGCTTCAACGCGGCGAGCCCGCAGCAGGCCGCGGGGATGCGGATGGAGCCACCGCCGTCGGTGGCGTGGGCGATGTTCACCAATCCACGGGCGACGGCCGTGGCCGCCCCGCCGGAGGAGCCGCCGACCATGATCGCAGAGTTCAGCGGATTGACGGGCTGAGGCATACCGACGGGCTCGGTATAGGCGGTGGTGCCGTACTCCGCGGAGGAAGACGCACCCACTAGCGTGGCCCCGCCCACCAGCAGGCGGTGGGCGGCCGTGTCGTGGTAGTTGGCCACGAAGCTGTGGTGAACCGAGCCCATCGTGGTGACCTCGCCCGCCACCTGCTGCAGGTCCTTGATCAGCACCTCCTCGCCGCCGAGGGGGAGATCCGGGTGACTGCGCAGGAAATCGTAGCTGTGGGGGTTGTCGTAGACGCGGGCCACGCCCAATTGTGCGTTGCTGAGCCCAGTATCGCGCCGGGCGCGGGCTAGGCGGGCGGCGAAAGTGTTGGGCTGGTCGGGCGTGCGGTTCATTGCTTCCCAAGGATATACCCGGGATATGGCCGGGGAGGCTTCGTCTCCGGGAATCGCAGGGAATCTAAATCCGGGAATGGCAGGGAATCCCCGGTGAGGTTCTCCACTAGACTGCGTTGCATGAGTGGTTCCACAAGTGATTCTTCTGTGCGCGTAGCGTTCCTCGGCCCCGAAGGGACCTTCACCGAAGAGGCGCTGAAGCAGTTTAAGCAGCTCGGCGCAGTACCGGAGGGTGCCACCGAGATTCCCGTCGCCTCCCCACGGGTGGCGCTGGACATGGTGCGCGACGGCGAAGCTGACTTCGCGTGTGTGGCACTGGAAAGCTCCGTGGACGGTCCGGTCTCGCAGACAGAAGATGCGCTGACCTACGGCAAGCCGCTGCAGATCTACCGCGAGGTGCTCGTACCGGTGGTGTTCTCTATCCTGGTGCGCCCCGGCACCAAGCTCGAGGACATCACGACGCTGACCACCCACCCCGTCGCCGAGGCACAGGTGCGCAACTGGGTGGCGGAGAACCTGCCTGACGTTTCCTTCGTCCCCGCCTCCAGTAACGGTGCGGCCGCGGCAGCAGTGAAGGCCGGGCAGGCGGATGCCGCCGCAGCGCCGGCCCGCGCGGGCGAGATCCACCAGCTGGATGCCGTGGCCGAGGGGGTGGCCGACGTCGCCGGCGCCCAGACCCGCTTCATCCTGGTTGGCAACCCCGGCAAGCCCACCGAGCGCACCGGCAACGACCGCAGCGGCATGGTGCTCTGGTTGCCGAACGTGCCCTCCAGTCTGCTGGACGCAATCGCCGAGCTGTCCACCCGCCAGGTGGACATGGCCCGCATCGGCTCCCGCCCCCGCCGTACTGGGGAAAAGGGCGAGGGTGCGGCCAACGGCAACTACGTCTTCCACATCGGCATCGTCGGCCACATCGAGGACGCCGCCGTGGCCGAAGCCCTGGCTGGACTGTACCGCCGTGCGGAGGACGTGCGCTTCCTGGGCAGCTGGCCCTCCGCGGAACCACTGCCGGTCGCGGAGACCTCTACCACCCATCCGCTGCATCGCCATGCGGGCAGTGCCCCGCCGAACTACGCTGAGTCCAGTAGATGGATTGAGGAACTCAAGTGCGGCCAGAAGGGTAGCTAGGCAATGGCACAATCGACACGTCTTTTCCTGGTCAGGCACGGCCAGACGACCTCTAACGCCATTCACGCTTTGGATACCGCGCTGCCCGGTGCCGACCTCACCGACCTGGGCTGGGAGCAGGCCGCAGAGGCCGGCGACTGGCTCAGCGAACGCACCCAGCGCCTGAAGATCGCTTCCTCGTTTGCTGCTCGCGCGCAGCAAACTGCCGTGGGGCTGGCCGGTGCGTTCGGTGGGGAGATCGTTCCTGCGGGCTTCTCCCGCGGGGAATCCTTAGATGACGCCACCGCCTCCGCCCGCGCGACGGATCACATTCAAGCTGCGCTGCAGCGGCTACCGCGGGTCTCTGAGATCCCAGCCGGGCAGTACGAGATGAAGAACGACGAGGACGCACACGAGGCCTACCACTCCATCCTGGGCGCCTGGATGCTCGGCCGGGTGGACAAGGCCGTGCCCGGCGGCCTATCCGGCGCGGAGGTGCTGCGCGAATACCTGGCCACGCTGCTGGTCGCACTGGCTGACAACGAGGCGGCGAACCGGGAGGCAGTACAGAACGGAGCTGAGCCCACCGATGTTGCGCTAATCAGCCACGGTGCCGTGATCCGCCTGGTCGCCCGCTTCCTGGGCGGGGTGGATCCGGAGTGGGCCTTCATGCACTACCTGGCCAACGGCAACGTCATTACCCTGCGCGTGCCAGACAACATTGCCGAGTTGGTTGACGTTGCGGTGGGCCGGCCTGGGGCGTCACAAAATAAGACAGAAACGAACAGGGCCGAAACAACGGCGGCGCGCTCCGGGGTGCTCGACAGTCTGGAGGGCTCTTTCGAAGTGCTGGGGTGGGGCGCGGCGACGCTCTAGCCCCAGCCGAGTTCGTGCAGGCGGTCGTCGTCGATGCCGAAGTGGTGGCCGAGCTCGTGGATGACGGTGATGGCGACCTGTTCGACTAGCTCTTCCTCGGTGTCGCAGATGTCCTCGAGGGCGTGGCGGTAGATCGTGATCTTATCGGGCAGGGCAGATGTGTACTCGGAGGTACGCTCTGTCAGCGCGATGCCCTCGTAGAGACCCAGGATGTGCGGGCTTTCGGGGTTGTAGCCCTCGGTGACGATGGCGACGTTGCTGACGTTATCCAGCAGCTCGCGGGGGATGCGCCGAAGGCCGAGGTCAACGAGCTCTTCGAAGCGCTCGGGAGAAACGTCGATGGCCATGGGAAGTGCCCGCCTACGGCGCCGGGGCTGGGTTGGCAGCGTTGTCGGGCCGTGCATCCCGGCGCAGCGGGTTGCGCTTCGGCGGGGTCTTCGGTGGGTGGCCGTCGATGGTGAATTCGCTGCGCACATCGCCGGCCAGGGCGGCGAATCCGCCGCCGGGGCGACCGAACGTCAAAGCGCAGTTCACGGTGCGTGAGCCCGCATCCCAAGATTGGCGCTGCAGCGTGGTCCAGAACGGCGTGAGCGTGGAGTTGTACAGCGCATCGTCGCCGCCCAGGTAATCCTTCGCGGCCTTGGTGCAGACCTTGTTCAGGAACTCGTTCTGCTTCTTCGTATCCGGCCACGCACCGGGGAACTGCTCGCCGAGGTCCACCACGGAGGTCACCTGCCAGGCGTGCGGCTCTTCGCACGGAACCTCGTTGGTCAGATCGCCATCGGCGCGGACGCAGCGGTTCTTTTCGAAGTAGCGCGACTGATCTTGCTTAGCGGCGAAGCCGGTGGTCTCGGTGGTGCGGCCGGTGGCGTCTGGAACCATCACGCCACACAGCATCGTGCGGTCGCCGTCGTTCCACGCGGACTGCGGGGGCAGGATCGGGGAGATGGAGTAGCGCCCCTCCGGGTCGAGCTTGCCCTCGAGGTACTGCATCGTCGGCCCGATGCAGAGCTCGTTGGTCAATTCTTCTTGACGCTTCAAGTCCGGCTGCTTTGCGGATGAGCCGAACTCGCTGGTGGGGTACTGGCCGAGGTCTTCACGGGAGCTGACCTCGAAGCGGTGAGGCTGCTCGCAATCCACGGTGGCGAAGCCGGAGTTCACACCGTCTTTGCCGGGCTTCCAATTCACACAGTCGCCGTTGCTGGCCTCGGTGAACGTAGTGTTGTTCACGTGCTGCCCCTGCTTTTCATCGGCCGGCACCAGCGGAGTGCTGCCCTCGGGGGCGACGAAGGCGAAGGCTGCGGCGCTGACACCACCGCACAGGGCGGAGAACAATGCGATGGTGAGGCTGCGTGCTCTGCGGCGGGTTTTCGCTTCGCTGGTGGTCATGGGGCTCGCTCTAAATCTGCTTCGGGGTTTTCGGCTGTATCCGACAGTAATTGTGAGGCCAGTCTAGTAGGGGTTGTGCCATAGGGGGGAACTGGGCAGACAACTACGAGGGCGAACCGGCTAAGCTAATCACCATGATTGATCTGAAGTTTCTGCGCGATAACCCCGATGTAGCCCGTGAATCCCAGCGCACTCGTGGGGAGGATCCGGCGCTGATCGACCAGCTGCTGGAGGCCGATTCCCAGCGCCGCGAGGCCATCAGCGCCGCCGACGCGGCCCGTGCGGAACAGAAGGCATTCTCCAAGGAGATGGGGCAGAAGATGCGCTCCGCCTCCGACAAGGAGAAGCAGGCCCTGCGCGAGGAGGGCAAGCAAAAGGCCGAGGCAGTCAAGAAGCTGGAGGAGGCCCAGTCCAGCGCCGAGCAGGCCGTCTACGACCTGCAGATGCAGATTTCCAACATTGTGGAGGAAGGCGCGCCGGCCGGTGGCGAGGAGGACTTCGTCACCCTCGACGTGGTGGGCGAGCCGCCGCAGTTCGACTTCGAGCCGAAGGATCACCTCGAGCTGGGCGAATCCCTGGGGCTGATCGACATGAAGCGCGGCACGAAGGTCTCCGGCGCTCGCTTCTACTTCCTCACCGGCGACGGTGCGCTGCTGCAGCTGGGCATGCTGCAGCTGGCGGCCCAGAAGGCCGTGGAGCACGGCTTTCAGCTCATGATCCCGCCGGTGCTGGTGCGCCCCGAGGTCATGTCCGGCACCGGCTTCCTGGGTGCCCACGCAGATGAGATTTATCACCTGGAAGAAGACGACATGTACCTGGTCGGCACCTCCGAGGTGGCGCTGGCCGGTTACCACTCCGAGGAGATCATCGACCTGTCCAACGGCCCGCTGCGCTACGCCGGCTGGTCCTCTTGCTTCCGCCGCGAGGCTGGTTCTTATGGCAAGGACACCCGTGGCATCATCCGCGTCCACCAGTTCGACAAGGTGGAGATGTTCGTTTACTGCAAGCCGGAGGAGGCCACGGAGCTGCACCAGGAGCTGCTGGCCATGGAGCGCGAAATGCTGGCGGCCATTGAGGTGCCCTACCGCGTGATCGACGTCGCCGGCGGCGACCTCGGCTCCTCGGCGGCCCGCAAGTTCGATACGGAGGCGTGGGTCCCCACCCAGCAGACGTACCGCGAGCTGACCAGTACCTCTAACTGCACCACCTTCCAGGGGCGCCGCCTGAAGACCCGCTACCGCGATGCCGACGGCAAGGCGCAGACCGCCGCCACCCTGAACGGCACCCTGGCGACAACCCGCTGGTTGGTGGCCATTTTGGAGAATCACCAGCAGGCCGACGGCTCCGTGGTTGTGCCGAAGGCGCTGCGTCCTTTCGTTGGTAAAGATATTCTGAAGCCCAGCGAATAGCCCAGCGAATCCGGCGCCTGCAGCGCCGACTCGGCCGTGAATGTGCCCCCGGCGCGCTGGCCGAGCCACAGTTTTAAGGATCCCAAGAGAGGTAACCACCACCCATGTCGTCGCTCGATAGCTTCAGCTTCCCCGATGGCTACCAGCCCAAGATCACCGGCCACAAGGAAGCCAAGGAGATCCCCTATGGCTTCCCGACGATCGGCGTCACCAAGCTGTGGTTCCGGTACATGCAGCACCTAGATTGCGCAGTCTACGGTGCGGAGAATATCCCCGCCGACGGGCCGGCGATGATCGCCGTTAACCACACTGGCTACTGGGACTTCACTTACGGGGGCATCCCGGCGCACGTGCGCGGTGGCCGCGTGGTTCGTTTCATGGCGAAGAAGGAGATCTTCGACGTCAAGGGCGTGGGCGCGCTCATGAGCTCCTACAACCACATCCCCGTCGACCGCGCGGACGGCCAGGCCGCGGTGGATCAGGCCATCAAGCAGCTGAAGGCCGGCGACCTGGTGGGCATCTTCCCGGAGGCCACGATCTCTCGATCCTTCGAGATTAAGGAGTTCCGCCAGGGCGCCGCACGCATCGCCTACGAGGCTGGCGTGCCGCTGATCCCGCTGACCATTTGGGGTTCCCAGCGCGTGTGGACGAAGGGCCGCAAGCCGATTTGGCGGCCGAAGGAAACCCAGCTGGTGATCACCGTCGGCAAGCCGGTCGAGGTCACCGAGGATGCCCAGGCCACCACTGAGCGCCTGCACCAAGCCATGGTCGAACAGATGGATCTGACCCGCCAGCGTTGGGAGGAGCGCTTCGGCCCCATGCCCGAGGGCGAATTTTGGGTGCCGGCCGCCCTCGGCGGAACCGCGCCGACGCTGGAGGAAGCCACAGTCCAGGACCGCGCCGATGCCGCGGCCCGTAAGGAAAAGCGCGCCCAGGAGAAGGCTGAGGCCGAGCGTCGCGCCGCCGCCGAGGCTCGCGAACGCGAGCAGGCCACGGGCATCAATAAGATCCTGGTGCCGCTGCGCCAGCGCATCAACCGTCTGCGCAAAAAGTAGGCCCGAGCGATGCAGGATTCCCCGTTGCTGGTGGTCAGCGACGTTGACGGCACCCTGCTCAACAGCAGGGAGCGGGTCTCGCAGCGGATGCGCCGCGCGGTGAATTCGATGCTGCGCGAAGGCACCGTCTTCACCATCGCCACCGGCCGCCCGCCGCGCTGGCTGATGCCCGTCTTCGAGCAGCTGCCCGTCCGGCCCGTCTGTGCCTGCGCCAACGGCGCCATTATTTATGACGCCGACCGGGATCAGATCGTGCACGCCGCGACCCTCGAGCCGGACCTCATCCGTACCCTCATCGCACAGCTCAGCGAGTCCGTCCCTGGAGTGGGCTTCGCCGTCGAACGGGCCGGAACCAGCGCCTTCGACCGTGCCGACGAGCTATTTTCCGTCTCGCCCGGCTACGACCACGCCTGGGATTCCACCGAGCATGCCGTCCAGTCCCTCGAAGAGCTCGCCGCTACGCCCGTGGTGAAGCTGCTGGTTCGGGATCCCAATCGAACCTCGGCCGAACTCTTTGCTGCGGTGCGGCCTTTTATTGACGCCACCCAGGCCAAAGCCACCTACAGCTATGAAGGGGGCCTGGTGGAGGTCGCGGCGGCGGGGATCTCCAAGCGCTCCGCGCTGGAATGGATTGCCGCACAGATCGGCGTAGAGGCCGCGCAGACCATCGCCTTTGGGGATATGCCGAATGACACGGAGATGCTTACCTGGGCGGGGCACGGCGTGGCGATGGGCAATGCCGAAGGGTCGTTGAAGGAAATCGCCGACGAGGTCACCCTGACGAATGACGAGGACGGCGTGGCTGCCGTCCTCGAACGGTGGTTTTAGGCAGCCATGTCCAAGCTAAGCGAAAACGTACGCCGGAAGGTAGCCCAGCTGCAGGTGCGCCACGAGGGGCTGAAGAAGCGCAGCTATGGATTCCTGGTCGGCCCGCTGACGCTGCTCATAGGGTGGCTGCTGGTGGTCGGCGGCATCCTCATTATCCCCACGCCCGGGCCGGGCTGGTTCCTGCTGTTCTTCGGCATCGGCGTGCTCTCCTTCGAGATGGCCTGGCCCAACCGACTGCTGGATTGGGGACTACGGAAATACGACAGTTTCGAGGAGTATTGGAAGCGGCAGGGGGCGGCGACCAAGAGCTTCATCGGCGTGGGCTTCCTGGCGGGCTGCGCCGTGGTCTTCAGCGGCATCTTCTGGGTGATGTGGAACACCGGGATGCTCGGCTTCGCTGAAGGCTGGCTAGGGGACTGGGTGGAGGAGCTGCCCGACTGGGCCGGGTTTAAAGAACCGCTTGCCTGAAATCGCTGCACCGGGCGGCACACCGAGGTGGCGTCATGACCAAAAACAGTGAGTTAGCGCGGTAACCTGGCAGGCATGACTGAGCAGACACAGAGCGGACAGAACTACGACCTCATCGTTGTCGGCAGCGGCTTCTTCGGCCTTACCGTGGCCGAGCGCGCGGCAACCCAGGCCGGCAAGAACGTGCTGGTGGTGGAGAAGCGTTCCCACATCGGCGGCAACGCATACTCCGAGGCTGAGCCGGAGACGGGTATCGAGATCCACAAGTACGGTGCGCACCTGTTCCACACCTCCAACAAGCGCGTGTGGGATTACGTCAACCAGTTCACGGACTTCACCGACTACCAGCACCGCGTGTTTGCAATGCACAAGGGCACTGCCTACCAGTTCCCGATGGGCCTGGGGCTGATCAACCAGTTCTTCGGCAAGTACTACAGCCCGGACGAGGCCCGCCAGCTGATCAAGGACCAGACTGACGGGCTGGACCCAGCAGAGGCCAAGAACCTCGAGGAAAAGGGCATCGCCCTGATCGGCCGACCGCTGTACGAAGCCTTCGTGCGCGACTACACCGCCAAGCAGTGGCAGACCGACCCGAAGGAACTGCCGGCCTCGAATATCTCCCGCTTGCCGGTGCGCTACACCTTTAACAACCGCTACTTCAACGACACCTACGAGGGCCTACCGGTGGAGGGCTACACCGCGTGGCTGGAGAATATGGCCGCCGACGAGAAGATCGAGGTGCGCCTGGATACCGACTGGTTCGAGATCCGCGACGAGGTCCGCGCGGCCAACCCGGATGCGCCGGTTGTTTACACCGGCCCGCTGGATCGCTACTTTGACTACGCCGAAGGCCACCTGGGCTGGCGCACCCTCGATTTCGAGACCGAGGTGCTGAACACCGGTGACTTCCAGGGCACCCCGGTGATGAACTACAACGATGCGGAGTTCCCGTACACCCGCATTCACGAGTTCCGTCACTTCCACCCGGAGCGGGGCGACAAGTACCCGAAGGACAAGACGGTCATCATGAAGGAGTTCTCCCGCTTCGCGGAGGAGGGCGACGAGCCGTACTACCCGATCAACACCCCGGAGGATCGCGAGAAGCTGGAGGCCTACCGCAAGCTGGCCGCGGCGGAGGCTGCGGAGAACAAGGTGTTGTTCGGCGGGCGTCTGGGC
This sequence comes from Corynebacterium sp. c24Ua_83, assembly GCF_039907245.1. NCBI lineage: Bacteria > Bacillati > Actinomycetota > Actinomycetes > Mycobacteriales > Corynebacteriaceae > Corynebacterium > Corynebacterium sp. c24Ua_83. The sequence continues at coordinate 29,817 of NZ_JASBOI010000011.1, forward strand.
ACCTACCAGTACCTGGACATGCACATGGCTATCGGAGCGGCGCTGTCGATGTACGACAACAAGCTGGCGCCGTACTTCGAGTCGGGCGAGCCGCTGGAGCAGGAGCGCGGGCACTAGGGGCCGGTTTTGGGGGTTACTCCGGCCAGATGGAGAACTGCTCCATTGCATCGGTCGCGTGGTGGGAGCGTAAATACTCGCGCATATATGGCAGCTCGTAATCGACGAACCCGTGGGCTGTTGGGCGGATTATCTCTGCCTCAATGAGGGGTAGCCGCCGGTCGCCGTGGTTGCGTTGTCGAGTGCGTGAAGGGTCCACGAGACCCCGACTTGTTCGGTGGTCTTTTCAAGCGCCGCGCGTACTTCTTCAATCGGCACCATTCCGGTTTCAATTTTGTTCGCGCGACGCAAGAAGGTCACAGGGTTACGACCTTCGTCAGCGGCAAGAAGTGGTTTCACAGCACCAGGAATGCCAGCCATCGCAATCGCAATCTCCCGGTCTTCGCGGACGAGATGTTGAATGGTTGTCCCGAACTCAATGATTTCGTCCATGTGGGCGTAGTGCAGCTCGTCCAGGGTGATAAGTAGGCCGACTGGTTCTTGGTTGAGTCGGGCGTCAAGCTCAGCCTGTCGGTCGAAAAGCTCGTCGAGTACCGACCTCAACGTCGGTGTGGGCGAAAAGGAGGGAATGGCTTCGGTCTCGAAGCCGAGGTAAGAGAGATCGATGCCGGAGAGGCGACGTTTGGGCTCGTCGGAAAGATCTTGAAGGAGGCTGAAGGCACGGTCACGAATGCGGTCGTTGAAACCACGAGTCGTGGTTTCGGAGATGACGTGTCATGAGTGCGTCTTCGCGACCGCTTCGAATTCATTTAACGAAACAGTCTTGCCGATACCCTTAGGGCCGGTAATGATGGAGATACGTTCATGGCTTCCGGGGCCATCCTGGATGGCGGCATCGAAATCGTGGAGGTATTCATCGCGTCCTGCGAGAACCAGCGGTGTCTTCCCAACTGTTGCGGTGAAGGGGTTCTTGGGTCGAGCTGAAGTGGACGGCATCTTGCCTCCTTACCATCTCTTACTATCTTTACTATCTTTACTATTTCGTCGCTAGATCGCGGTTTCTTCATTCAAAGAAAGCTGCACTAATATCGCACGAGTGTCGCGTGAGAAAACCCAAACAAAGGCAACCCAGCAAGAGCTATCGCCAGGGCGAGTGAGCAAGTTCCTCGCCCTGCCAGTGGCGCCAGTCCTACTGGTTCTCGTCGGGTCACTGGGTACCCAGGCTGCGGCGGTGTTGGTCACGGACATGCTTACTACTGTCGGCGCGCCGGGCGTATCGGGCCTGCGCATGACCGCCGCCGCCATCATCATGGTGGTTATCTTCCGCCCGAAGCTGTCCGGAATGACGCGCGCCCGTGCCCTCAACATCGTCGTTTACGGTATCGCCATAGGCATGATGAACATGATGGTTTACGCAGCCATCGCTCGCCTGCCCCAGGGCGTCGCCGTCACCATTGACTTCCTCGGCCCCTGTGTTGTGTCCTTCCTGGGGCTGACGATGTGGCGCTCCCGTCTGTGGGCCATCGCCGCGTTCGTCGGTGTTGCGCTTATCGCGCAGCCCTCCAATGACCTGGACATTGTCGGTATTGGATTCGGCGCAGTCGGCGCAATCTTCTTCGGCGCGTACACGCTGTTTGCCGCCCGTGTTGGCAAGACCGAGGGCGGCGGCATGCCCGATTTGGCGCTGTCTGTAGTTGTCGCCGCGCTTGTGCTCGCGCCGTTCTCTGCCTCCGCGGTGCCGCATGTGGACGCCACGATGTGGGGCATTATCGTCATCTCTGGTTTTATCGGTGCCGTTGTGCCCTATGTAGTGGATACAATCGCCGCCGGAATTGTCTCGGCGGCGGTCGTCGGCACGCTATTTGCCCTGGATCCGGTGATCGGCGCGATCCTGGGCTGGGCTTTCTCCGGCGACCAGCTCACCTGGTCCATGGTGGCGGGCATCGTCCTGATCGCGACCGCCGGCGCCATTATTACGTGGCGTGGAGCCCAGGAATCTCGGAAGCTGCATTCGTTGTCCGAAGTAGAGACCTAGCCAACTGGAGCTGTGTCGCACAAGCTCTTGCGACGGGCTTTCATGGATAATCGGATATATTCCAATGTCTTTAATGCCTATGCGGAGGTTTGTGTTCAGCAAATGAACGCTCAGCCAGTGAAAGCCAATACCAACGATGGGTTCGACGCCACCCGCCTAGCACGCATTCTGCTGCCGAAGCGCGGCGAACCACGCAACGTGCGCTCCCTGTATTTCGTGGAGAACGAGGCCACCACCCCCGGCCGCGTCAACGCCGTCTCCCGCACCGAAGCGATCCTGCCCGCGGGCAGCGAAACCTCCTTCGAGACCTACTTCAATGCCTTCCCCGCCTCCTACTGGCGCCGCTGGTCCCAGCTGGACGAGGTCAAGCTGCGTATCGAGATCACTGGTGAGGCTCGCGTAGACCTTTACCGCTCCAAGTACGACGGCTCCCGCATTGGCATCGAGGGCGCCCAGATCGAAACTGACGAAAACGGCCACGGTGTTGCCGAGTTCACCATCTCCCTGGCTCCGTTCGAGGACGGCGGCTGGATCTGGTTCGACCTGACCTGCGAGAAGGAAACCCGCCTGCACTCCGCGGGCTGGTACGCCACCGTCGAGGCCGGCGAACAGACCCTCGAAGGCGAGACGTTGCCGGCCGCTGAGCCGAGCGTCACTATCGGCATCCCGACCTTCAACCGCCCGACCGACGCGGTCGCAGCACTCCACGCTCTCGCTTCCGACCCCGAGGTCGACTGCCGCATCGAGGCCATCATCATGCCCGACCAGGGCGACAAGCATCCCGCCGACGAGCCGGACTTCGACGAGGTTGCGGAGCACTTCGGTGACCGCCTGCGCATCGTGCAGCAGGGCAACTTGGGCGGATCCGGCGGCTACTCCCGCATCATGTACGAGGCACTCCACGAGGAGCGGGGTACCGCCAGCCCGTACATCCTGTACATGGACGACGACATCGCCATCGAGCCCGATAGCGTGCTGCGCTCCCTGGCGGCCGCCCGCTACGCGAAGTCCCCGATGCTGATCGGTGGCCAGATGCTGAATCTGCAGGAGCGCAGCCACCTGCACACGATGGGTGAGGTTATCGACCGCGGCTCCTTCATGTGGACCGCCGCGCCCCACACCCACTACGACCACGACTTTTACCAGCACCCGCTGCGCGACCTGGGCGATGGTGCTGCTCACAACGCAGCAGGCCAGCCCATCGCGCCGGTGGCCCGGGACGTGGTGAGCAAGGGCTACGGCACTCCGAATAGTTCGGAGAACTCCAAGGATCTGCACCGCCGCATCGACGTTGACTACAACGGCTGGTGGATGTGCATGATCCCGCGTGTCGTCGCGAAAACCATCGGTCAGCCCCTCCCGCTGTTCATCAAGTGGGACGACGGCGAGTTCGGCCTGCGTGCGAAGGACGCTGGCTTCCCCACGGCCTCCTGGCCGGGCATCGCGATCTGGCATATGGCCTGGTCTGATAAGGACGATGCCATCGACTGGCAGGCATACTTCCACCTGCGTAACCGCCTGATTGTTGCTGCGATCCAACACGACGGCAGCCCGCGCGGCATTGTTGCCTCGATGGCGAAGGCCACCGCCAAGCACCTGCTGTGCCTGGAGTACTCCACCGTCGCCATCCAGAACGAGGCGATGAAGGACTTCCTGGCTGGTCCGGATCAGCTGTTCGACATCCTGGAGACCTCTCTGCCGCGCATCGCGAAGCTGCGCAAGAACTACTCCGACGCGGTCGTGATCCCGTCGGCCACCGACCTGCCCGCCGCGACGGGCGGACCGGCCCACCTCACGCGCATTCCGCTGAGCAAGAAGGCCAAGGTTGTCACGCTTGCCAAGGGGCTGCTGAACAACGCCAAGCCTGCCGACGCCCGTCACCACCACGCACCGCAGGTGAACCTCCCGCCCATCGAAGCCCGCTGGTTCAGTCTCTCCCGCGTGGACGGGGCGACCGTGACCACCGCCGATGGCAAGGGAGTGGTGTACCGCAAGCGCGATCGCGGCCAGATGCTGGCCCTGGCACGGGAGTCGATGCGCCTGCAGAAGCAGGTCGCGGATCGCTTCGATGAGCTCCGCGATGCCTACCGGGCAGCGCACCCGTACCTGACTAGCCGGGAAGGCTGGGCGCAGATTTTTGAGCCCGAGCGCGCGGCTGAAAACTAACACCCCATACTGAAACCGAGCCAGACCGAAGTTACTGAAGTTAAGGACAACGCAGAAACAATGAGCGCCACAAGCGTAAGCGGCGACCCGCTGGGCGAATCCGACCTGCTGGTCGCACTGCAAAAGCAGCTGACCGACAAGCCGGGTGTGCTGCCCACCGCCCGGGGCATGAGCCACTTCGGTGAGCACGCCCTCGGCTGGATGGGGTCCGCCGCCCTGGGCTACGGCCTGGCCGTCGCGCAAGGCAAGCCCGCCGACGGGCCGGAACGCCGCGGATGGCTGACCGTGGGCGTCAGCGCCTTCCTGGCGCACGCCGCCAGCGTGGTGCTCAAGCGCATCATCCGTCGCCCTCGCCCGCACGATCCGCGCATTAAGATCGGCGTGGGTACTCCCTCGAAGCTCAGCTTCCCGTCTTCGCATGCAACCAGTTCCACCGCCGCGCTCGTGGCCTTTACTCAGTCGGCGAACAACCGCACCGGGGCGCTGCCCCTCGTGGGCATCCCGGCGATGGCGCTGTCGCGCATGGTGTTGGGCGTACACTATCCCTCTGACGTCGCCCTCGGAAGCTGCATCGGCGCTGCCACGGCCATTGCCGTGCGCAGGGTTGTCGATGGGGACGTGGGGGCGTCACAAAGAAAAACAGTGAGGAGAAGAGTCAGTGAGCGAACAGCCTAGCAACGGCCGGCCGGAGCCGTTGATCGGCACGGAGCCGCACACGTCCGGGCTGGAAGATCCCAACCAGGCGACTAGCACCGCCACCGAAACGAAGAAGCTGCGCCCGCCGCGCAACCTGCCGGAGGCGATGATCAAGGCGCTGCGTCCGAAGCAGTGGGTCAAGAACGTGCTGGTCATCGCGGCTCCTGCGGCTGCTGGCGGGGAGCTGCTCTTCCACAGCCGCGTGCTGCTGGACGTACTGATCGCATTTATTGCCTTCTGCCTGGCGGCCAGCTCGATCTACCTGATCAACGATGCCCGCGATGTGGAGGCCGACCGTGCGCACCCGACCAAGCGCTTCCGCCCGATCGCGGCGGGTGTGTTGCCGGTGGGGTTGGCGTACGCGATGTCGGTGGTGCTGATCATTGCGGCGATTGGTGGCTCGCTGTTGGCCTCGTCGGGCACGAACTTGGCGATTGTTGTGGCGGTGTATATCGCGCTGCAGCTGGGCTACTGCTTCGGTTGGAAGCACCAGCCGGTGATCGACATTGCGCTGGTGAGCTCCGGTTTCATGCTGCGTGCGATGGCCGGCGGTGTGGCCGCTTCGATCCTGCTTTCGCAGTGGTTCCTGCTGGTCGCGGCGTTCGGCTCGCTGTTCATGGCGGCGGGTAAGCGCTACGCGGAGCTGAAGCTTTCGCTTCGCTCGGGCGCGAAGATCCGCAAGTCTCTGGAGAGCTACACCCCGACCTACCTCCGCTTTGTCTGGACCCTGGCTGCCACCGCCGTGGTGCTGAGCTACGCGCTGTGGGGCTTTGGCCTGGCGCAGACAGTCGAGTCCGGTGTGGCCGCCGTGTGGTACCAGGTCTCGATGGTGCCGTTTACCATCGCGATTCTGCGTTATGCCGCGGACGTTGACCGCGGTGAGGGCGGCGCGCCCGACGAGATCGCCCTCGAAGATCGCACCCTGCAGCTGCTGGCTCTGGCCTGGCTGTTCTGTGTGGCGATGGCGGTTTACATCGTGCCGCTGTTCTAGGTTTAACTCTCTGCTCTTTCTTTGTGACGCCGACTTCTCCTTTGTGGGGGAGTCGGCGTTCTGCACTTTCGGGGGTGCGTTGGATTTCTAGCTTGCTAGTTATGGGGTTGCAGTGGCGCGAGTGAAGCGAGGGGGGCATGTGATTAGGCGACTTTAAGGATGTGCTGAGAAGTTTCTAGGGGTGTAGCGTTTCGCGAAAGAGATTCGATCATTACGTTGAGTGCGATCGTAAAGATTTGGTAACGTACACGCATCCTGTGTTTCGAGGCGGACCTTTGGTGCGCCTCTCGTCATATACGTTTCAAGACATTTAGGACTACATGAACACGACTAAGAAGACCAAGGGTTTGGGCTCCAAGCTCACTGCGTTCCTGGTAGCTATTGCCACTGCGCTGGGCATGGCCGTTGTCACTGCACCCACTGCTGCTGCTGACAACCGTGGCCACCTGCGCCCGGGCTGCCACTGGAGCAAGCACAAGTACTACCTGCAGAACTGCTGGGTTTACTCCCCGGCGATGGGGCAGAAGATCCAGGTGCAGATCAAGCCCTCTTCCCGCGGCGGTAACGCTGGCGTCTACATGTTGGACGGCCTGCGCGCACGCCAGGACTGGAACGCCTGGGTTTGGTCGGGCAACGCTGTGAAGAAGTTCGTCAACGACGACGTGACCCTGGTCATGCCGGTCGGTGGCCAGGCTCAGTTCTACACGGACTGGGTGGGCCCGTACGGCGGTAAGGGTGGCCCGAAGAAGCCGCGTTGGGAGACCTTCCTGACCCGCGAACTGCCGGGCTACCTGCAGCGCAACTTCGGCGTGAGCCCGACCCGTAACTCCATCGTTGGCCTGTCCATGGGTGGCACTGCCGCAATGAACCTGGCCGCATGGCACCGCAACCAGTTCAAGCAGGCGACCTCCCTGTCTGGTTACCTGAACCCGACCTGGCCGGGTATGTATGCCGGAATCCAGTACGCGATGTCTGACGCTGACCAGGGTGCAAACATCTGGGACATGTGGGGCAGCCCGGTCGATCCGCGCCGCTTCCGCAATGATCCGACTGTTCAGGCTGGCCGTTTCCGCGGTATGCCGCTGTACTTGGCTGCCTCCGGCGGCGTGCCGTCTCGCGGCGAGAAGTTCCTGGAGAACCCGCGTGGTGTTGGTGCCGGCATCGGCCTGGAGTGGATGGCCCGCACCTCCACCGCGAAGTTCGAGATGGCTGCCCGCGCAGCTGGTGCTCGCCCGGTTGTGAGCTACCCAATCAACGGCCTGCACGCATGGCCGTACTGGGATGCGGAGCTGAGCAAGGCTCGTCCGCACATCCTGCGCGCGCTGGGTGCCTAATCTTAGGTCGTTCCAGCTTTAACTAAAGCCCAAGAAAGCCACTGTCCTGGTTACCGCCTGGGACGGTGGCTTTTTGTGTGTCCGAGGTGTGTGAGGTGCGTCGTTGAGGGCTAGGGTGTGGGTCGAGCCGGTGGGGTATTGAGGCTTAAAGGCGAATGGAGCGTAGGGGCGTCAATAATAAAAAACCTCAAGAGTCACATAAGTAACACTGGCAACATGGTAGGCTAACCCTCAAGTAAAACTTTAAATGTTCCGCGTGTTGTCCATGTGAAAGCGCTTTTGCTTGCCATAATTGCTCACGTGCTAGAAGCGCACCTGCGATATAAGAGTGAAGAGCTTTAGGAAATCCAGGTCGCGATAGACGTAAACGTGAATAGAGAATGGCCTGAAGAAGCGCCCGGTGGTGTTCGAAGCAGGAGGGGAACCTGCTTCGGCCGCAAAAACCGGCGCTTAGACACGCGCTAGACAAAGCTAGCCAAGCGAACCAACCAGACCACAGCAACCAAAGCTACACATACAACCAAAAAGCAACAGAAAGAATGAAGACTATGCGCCTAGCAGCGAACCTCTCCCGTCGCACTCGCTCCGCCAGCAGCCCCCGCCGTAAGAGCGCGGCGATCCTGGCCCTGCCGCTTTCCGTTGCGCTGGCAATGCCAATGATGCCGGCCGCCACCGCGCAGAGCTCCCTCGGTGGCTCCATGGGCCCGGGCTCCGGCACCAGCTACCTGGATCCGGACAGCGTACCGAAGCGCACCCCGCGCCAGGTCACCGAGCAGCACCTGGAGGGTCTGCCGGAGGGCGTGAGCGTGGACCGCGTCGAGTGGATCACCGAGCGCTGGGCCAACATCTTCATCAACTCCGCCGCCATGCCTGGCAAGCCCATCAAGGTGCAGATCCTGCTGGCCCGCGACTGGTACTCCCAGCCCGACCGCAAGTTCCCGACCGTATGGGCCCTGGACGGCCTGCGCGCCCGCGAGGATGAGTCCGGCTGGACCCTGTCCACCAACATCGCCAACCAGTACGCAGACCGCAACGTCAACGTGATTCTGCCCGTCGGCGGCGAGTCCTCCTTCTACACGGACTGGAACGAGCCGGAGAACGGCAAGCACTACAAGTGGGAGACCTTCCTGACCAAGGAACTGCCGCCCGTCCTGCGCGAGGGCTGGCGCGCCAACGAGGATCGCGCGATCACCGGCCTGTCGATGGGTGGTACTGCCGCAATGAACCTGGCCGAGCGCTTCCCGGAGATGTGGAAGTTCGTCGGCTCCTTCTCCGGCTACCTGGACACGACCTCCTACGGCATGCCGGAAGCCATCGCCTACGCCACCAACGACGGCAACGGCTACGACGCCAAGAAGATGTGGGGCGAGTTCGGCTCCCAGGACTGGATCGACCACGACCCGAAGCTGGGTGTGGATGCGCTGAAGGACATGACCGTCTACGTTTCCGCGGGTAACGGCAACGCGGGCAAGTACGACAAGCCGGGCACCATCCCGGGCATGCCCTCCAACATGGCCGGCTTCGGCCTTGAGGCTATGTCCCGCATGACCACCGAGACCTTCGTCAAGTACGCAAAGAAGGCCGGCGTGAAGCCGATCACGGCCTTCCGCCCCTCCGGCACCCACGACTGGCCGTACTGGCAGTACGAGATGATCCAGGCGTGGCCGCACATTGCGGACGCTCTGGGCATCCCGGAAGCTGACCGCGGCGCGAAGTGCAAGATTGGCGGTGCCATCGCGGAGAACATGAAGAACGCCCCGGAGACCCTCGGCGCCTGCATCTCCAATGAGTACGACGCCAAGAACGGCGGCAAGGTTCAGGACTTCCGTGGCGGCCGCGCCTACTGGTCCCCGAAGACCGGCGCCCACTACGTGTGGGGTCGCATCGGCGCCCACTACGCCTCCATGAACGGTCCGGACTCCTGGCTGGGTTACCCGACCTCCGAGGAGAACGTCATCTCCAACGGTCGCGGCCGCTACACCACCTTCGAGAACGGCGCGATCTACTGGACCCACGAGACCGGCGCCCACGCTGTGCCTAAGGACTTCATGGATGAGTGGGGCAAGACCGGCTGGGAGAACGGCCCGTTGGGCTACCCGATCTCCGAGCTGGAGAAGGTCGGCGATAGCTACATGCAGAAGTACCAGAACGGCGTGATCATCCGCGATAAGGACAACAAGACCAACTACGTCCAGGGCAAGATCGCCGAGAAGTACCTGCAGCTGGGCGGCGCGACCTCTAAGCTGGGCAACCCGAAGAGCGGCGAGCTGGCCATCAAGGGCGGCCGCTTCTCCGAGTTCGAGCACGGCAACATCTACTGGTCCCCGTCCACCGGCGCGCACGTGATCTACTACGGCAACGTGTTCGACGAGTGGGGTAAGCGCGGCTGGGAGCAGGGCAAGCTCGGCTACCCGATCAGCGACCACGAGGACATCCCGGCGGGCGGAACTCGGATCAAGTTCCAGCACGGCGAGATCCGCGAGGTCAACGGACGCGTTGAGGTGCTCTAACTGTGGGCGTCACAAAGAATAGGCAGTTTCGTGTGGCCGCCGGTGCCGCGTGTGCGGCGCTGCTCTCGCTGGCCACGCTGACGGCATGCGGCGGCGATGAGACGGTCGACAATTCGGCGGAGTCCACGACGGTGCCTTCGGTGACGGAGTCTGCGACCGCGACCGAGAAGTCCGACGACGACAAGGACGGCAAGGACGGGGCCGACGACAAGGACGGCGAGTCTGGTTCTTCGGAAGGCAATGACGCCCCAGAACCCGCCGGTGACCGTGATGGCGCCCCGGCACAGGACGGCGCCGTGGACGAGGTCGACGACATTCCATCCGGCACGCAGCGCAGCGATCAGGACAAGGACTTCCTGAAGCGCCTGAAGGATGGCGGCATCGATCTGGCGAAGGCCAACGACGCAGCGGAGATCGGTGGCCTGGAAGATCAGCTCATCGCGGCTGGTCACGCGCACTGCACCGCCGAGGGCGGTGGGCAGGCCGATGTGTACACCCCGTTGGCTGCAGGCCAGCTGGAGGCTAACGGCGTGATCGACGGTGATCCGAAGAAGGCCGAGGACGCTATTCGCGAGGCCGCGAAATCCGCGTATTGTTAGTGGTCACTCGTTTCCCATAACCAGGTTGTCCGCCATAGGTGGCGAGGGCAGCCTGGTTTTGCTTTAGAAGCTCTGGAAGTTTTAGAAGCTCTAGAACCCCTAGAGGAAGGTCTAGAAAGAAGCTATGAAGAAGGTTTTGACCATCCTGGCAGTGCTGGTCCTGCTCGCGCTCATTGTGGTGGGCGTGGGCAATTGGCTGCTCACCGGCGACGATGTTGATGGCCCGGGGCCGGGTAAGCCGACCTCTCCGCCCGCCCCGGAGGCGCAGAATCCGCCCGGATGTGTGGACGTGGAGGTGCTGGCCGCGCCGGGCACCTGGGAATCCAAGGCCGACGACGATCCGTTGGCGCCGCACGCGAACCCTAACTCGCTGCTGCTGAACGTCACCCGCCCGCTGGCTGACGAGTTCTCCCCGGACAAGGTGAAGGTGTGGACCCTGCCGTACACCGCGCAGTTCCGCAACATGAACGCGAAGCACGAGATGAGCTATGACGACTCCCGCAACCAGGGCTTCGAGCGGATGAAGGAGGAGCTGCGGGCGACGCACGAGAAGTGCCCAGCAACGTCCTTCATCCTGACCGGCTTTAGCCAGGGCGCAGTGATTACCGGCGACCTGGCGGGAGAGATCGGCAATGGGCGCGGCCCCGTGCCCGCCGACCGGGTGCTGGGAGTATCGCTGATCGCTGACGGTAGGCAGGAACTGGACAAGGGCAAGCTCGTTGGTGCGCAGGGCATCCGCGGCACCGGCGCGGAAATCGCGCTAAACCCGGTGAGCGGGCTGATCCAGACGATCGTGCCGGGCGCTACGATGCGCGGACCGCGCCCGGATGGATTCGGCGAACTGAACGATCGGGTGAACAACTACTGCGCCCCTGCGGATCTTATTTGTGACGCCCCAGCGGATCTGGGCAACGCTCTTGTGCGAGCCAAGGACCTGGTGGCCGCTAACGCTGTGCATGCGGAGTATGCGACAAACGGGAAGGTCGTGGAAGGCCAGACCGTCCCGGAGTACATCGTTGGATGGGCGCGGGATCTGATTAACGAGCGCGTGCAGTAGCTGCAGCCGCTTCGGCGGGCTCATGTTGAGGTTATTGTGGCCGTGTGCTCGAGCGGTGGGGGCACACGGCACACGGGAATGCGAAATTGCCGGGTAACAGCGGAGCACCCCGGTACGATGTGTTTCACAAGTGAAACTAAATGTTTATGGCGTTAGAGTTATGGCGCTGGAGCTAGGTAGCTAACCCGATACCGTTTGAACCGAGTGGATAAGTAGAGGAGACCCGCGTGGACATCACTGCAGCAATGGGCCAGTTTTACGACGAGCAGGGCGACATCAACGTCCCCGACCAGCTCACCCTTTCCGGCATGTGCGAAATGCTTTACACCATGGCGCAAATGGAGGGCACGGTAGATAACGTGCTGATCCGCCACTGGGACTTCAGCGACTCCCGCGAGGGCACGGTACACGAGATCACCCGCGCGCAGGTAAACACCCGCATCAAGGCCGTGTGCGTCCGCCTGCAGCAGGTCGCCAAGCCCGGCGACCGCGTGGCCATCCTGGCTAATAACTCCCCGGAGTACATGTACGCCTTCCTGGGCGCGATGTACGCCCGCATGGTGCCCGTTCCGCTGTATGACCCGAACGAGCCGGGCCACACCGGCCACCTGACCGCCGTGCTGGGCTCCTCCGAGCCGACGGTTGTGCTGACGAACAAGCGCTCCGCCACGGCCGTGCGCAAGCACTTCGCCTCTACTCCCACCACCGAGCGCCCCCGCGTGCTGACGGTGGACGCGCTGCCGGATGCGCTGGCCGACGACTGGCAGAACCCCATGGCCGCCATCATGGCGGATCCTTCGCTGGCGCCGAAGTCCAGCGAGGAGGCGTTCCTGCAGTACACCTCCGGCTCCACCCGCACCCCAGCGGGTGTGGTGCTCACCCACAAGTCGATCGTCACCAACGTGCTGCAGATCTTCAAGGCAGCGAATCTGCAGACTCCACTGCGCCTGAGCACCTGGCTGCCGCTGCACCATGACATGGGCGTGATCCTGTCCGCCTTCGTGATTATCCTGGGCCTGCCCTTCGACCTGATGTCCCCGCGCGACTTCATCCAGGATCCGACCCGCTGGGCCCGCCAGCTGAACCGCAAGAGCGAGGAAGAGAACGTCTACACCGTCGTGCCTAACTTCGCCCTGGAGCTGGCCGTGCGTTACGCCGACCCGGCGAAGGTCGCGGAGCTGGCTGAACTGGACCTATCTGCCGTCGACGGCATCATCAACGGTTCCGAGCCGGTCCACCACAGCTCCGTGCAGAAGTTCCTGGATACCTTCGAGCCCTACGGCTTCAAGAAGGAAGCCATGCGCCCGTCCTACGGCCTGGCCGAGGCCACGCTAATCGTCACCACCCCGCAGACCGACGAGCGTCCGCTGACGAAGTGGTTCAAGCGCGAGGAGCTGTCCGACGGCACCGCCGTGGAAGGCAGCGCGGACGACGCAGACAGTCTCTCCCTGGTCTCCCTGGGTCAGGTGTGCGAGCCGCAGACCATCGCGATTATCGACCCGGAGACCGGCAAGGAACTGACCGACGGCAACGTCGGCGAGATCTGGGTCCACGGCGACAACATGGCCGCGGGCTACCTGAACCGCCCGGAGGAGACTCAGGAAACGTTCCGCAACTCCCTGCCGGCTGCCAACCGCCTGGATTCCGACAGCCGCGCGGGCGACGCTCCCGAGGATAACTGGATGCGCACCGGCGACCTGGCCGTCATCGTGGATGGCCACCTGTTCATTACCGGCCGCCTGAAAGACCTCATCATCGTCGCTGGTCGTAACCACTACCCGCAGGACCTCGAGGCCACCGCCGACGAGGCCACCGAGCAGACCGCTCCGGCCGTCATCGCCGCCTTCGCCGTGGAGGCCGGCGGTTCCGCAAGCGGTGCTGCCGACGGCGAGTCCGTCGAGGGGCTCGTCATCGTCGCAGAGCGCGATCCGGACGCCAGCGAGGCCGGGGACGCGGAGGCGATCGAGGCCATGCGCGCGGCCGTCACTGCCACCCACGGTGTGCAGCCTTCCGATGTGCGCATCATCGCGCCGGGCACCCTGCCGCGTTCCTCCGCCAACAAGATCGCCCGTCGCGTGGCTGCGAAGGCGTATCTGGAGGGCACGCTGGGCGCTTAATCCATAAAGCGACCTCGGCGCGTTAAAATATAGCGCTACGGTGACTCACTCACGCCTTCCCTAAGGCATCCCGGCACGAAAGGAAACGCTACCTTCCATGGCAGACAACCAGCAGGGCGCCCCCACAGCTGACCAGCAATCCCGCCCCGCCACGATTCAGCAGATGCGGGAGTGGTTACGCACCTGGGTGGCGAACACCACCGGTTTGGATGCCGCGGAGATCTCCGACGAGCGCTCGATGCAGGACTTCGGCCTGTCTTCCCGCGACGTCGTGGTCCTTTCCGGCGACCTGGAGCGCCTGCTTGGCACGACCCTCGACGCGACGATTGCCTACGAGTTCAACACCATTGCCGCCCTGGCCGATCACCTGATGCAGGGCCGTGGTTCCGGCGCTGTTTTTGGTAGTGACGCCACCGCCTCCGCCGGCGCGGCTGCCAGCGCAGCTGGCCCGCTTCCACTGGGCCAGCGCGACATCGCTGTGGTTGGCATGGCGGGGCGCTACCCCGGGGCAGACAGTGCGGACGAGATGTGGGAGCTGTTCTCCAACTACCGCTCCGGCGTGGGCGAGCTGCCCGCGGGCCGCTGGTCGGAATACTCCCGCGACCCGGAGATGACCCGCCGCATGGAGCAGGCCCAGCTAACAGGCGGTTACATCGAGGACATCGCCTCCTTCGACGCGGAGTTCTTCGGGCTCTCCCCGCTGGAGGCTGCGAACATGGACCCGCAGCAGCGCATCATTCTGCAGCTGACGTGGGAGGCGCTGGAGGATGCGCACATTCCCGCCAATCAGCTGCGCGGCAAGCCCGTCGGCGTGTTTATGGGCAACACCAACAACGACTACGGCATGTTGATCTCCGCCGACCCGGCGGAGGCACACCCCTACGCGCTGACGGGTAACTCCAGCTCCATCATCGCCAACCGCGTGTCCTATGCCTTCGACTTCCGTGGCCCGTCCGTGGCGATGGATACGGCCTGCTCTTCGTCGCTGGTGGCAATTCACCAGGCGGTGCGCTCCCTGCGCGATGGTGATTCTGAGGTCGCTGTGGCGGGTGGCGTCAACCTCCTATGCAGCCCCTTTGCAACGGTGGCGTTCTCCGAACTCGGCGTGCTTAGCCTGACGGGCGGCATCCGTGCCTTCAGCGACGATGCCGACGGCATCGTGCGTTCCGACGGCGCGGGCGTGGTTGTGCTGAAGCGCCTGGAGGATGCGCGCCGCGATGGCGACAACGTGCTCGCCGTGATCAAGGGTTCGGCTGTGAACTCCGACGGCCGCTCCAATGGCCTGACCGCCCCGAACCCGGATGCGCAGGTGGACGTGCTGCGCAGCGCTTACGCTGACGCGCGGATTGATCCGCAGGCCGTGGACTACGTGGAGGCGCACGGCACCGGCACCATCCTGGGCGACCCGATCGAGGCCACCGCCCTGGGGACCGTCCTGGGCCGCCAACGCGATGTGGCCGAGCCTCTGCTGCTGGGCAGCGCGAAGACGAACTTCGGCCACACAGAGGCTGCCGCGGGTGTCGCGGGCGTGATGAAGGTCGTGCTTGCGATGCGCGAGGGCGTGCTGCCGCCGAGCCTGAACTACACCGGCCCGAACCCGTACATCGATTTCGACCGCGAGCACCTGGAAGTCGTGGAGGATCCACGCGAGTGGCCCGAGTACTCCGGGCGCGCCATCGCCGGAGTGTCCGGCTTCGGCTTCGGCGGCACGAATGCCCACGTGGTGATCGCGGCGCCGAACCCGGAAGAAGAGGCCGCGGCGGGCGTTGGGGCGGTCGGCGCAAATTCCGCAGCCCCCATCGGTCTGGACCGCGAGGACTCCGCGGGCGAGGCCCCGCGCGTGCTGCTGCCCGTCAGCGGACTGCTGCCTTCCCGCCGCCGTCAGGCCGCGGAAGCGCTGGCCGCATACCTGGAGCAGAACAAGGAATCTTTCACCAAGGCAGGCGATGAGGCCGACCAGCTACGCGGTGTAGCCCTCGCGTTGGCTGGCCACAACCACGGCCGTTCCCGTGGCGTGGTTTCCGCCGCTACTTTCGACGAAGCCATCGCCGGGCTGCAACGCATCGCCGCTGGCAAGCAGGGCGCAACGGTGAAGACCGCCGACTCGCCTTCGGCCAATGGCCCGGTGTGGGTCTTCTCCGGCTTCGGCTCCCAGCACCGCAAAATGGCCAAGGACCTTTACGAGCTCTCCGGGTTCTTCGCCGTCCGCCTGGACGAACTGGACCAGGTCGTGCTGGCGGAATCCGGCTGGTCCTTCGTCGAGATGGTGCTGGACGACGAGCAGAACTACGACACGGAGCGTGCCCAGGTGGGTATCACCTGTGTGCAGATTGCACTGAACGACCTCATGCGCGCGCTGGGAGCTAAGCCCGCTGCTGTTGTCGGTCAGTCGATGGGCGAGATCGCGGCGGCCTATGCCGTGGGTGGTATCACCGCCGAGGAGGCCGTGCGCACCGCCTGCCACCGCGCCCGCCTGATGGGCGAGGGGGAGCGCCTGCTGCCAGAAGACAAGCAGGGCGCCATGGCCGTGGTGGAGTTCGGTGTGGAGGAGCTCGCCACCTTCACCTCCGAGCACCCGGAATACGCCCAGGTGGAGCCCGCCGTGTACGCCGCGCCGGGCATGACGACCGTCGGCGGCCCGGCCGAGCCCGTGCAGAAGCTGGTGGAATACCTGGAGGGCGAGGGCAAGTTCGCCCGCCTGCTGAAGGTTAAGGGCGCGGGGCACACCTCGATGCTGGATCCGATCCTGGGCGAGCTGCACTACGAGATCAGCGACCTGGATCCACAGCCGATTCACACCCCGCTGTATTCCACCGTGGACCGTGGTCGCGTGTACCAGCCGGGCGAGGTTGTCCACGATGCTGAGTACTTCCTGCGCTGCACCCGCCAGCCCGTCTGGTTCTCCGAGGCGACGGGCAAGCAGTTCGACGATGGCTACCGCACCTTCATCGAGTTCTCCCCGAACCCGGTGGCCTTGATGCCGCTGATGAATAACTCCTTCGCGCACAACGCCAGCGATTCCAAGCTGATGTTCCTGCTCAAGCGCAAGGAGCCGGTCTCCCAGACCCTGCTGTCCACCCTCGCGGAGCTGTACGTGCAGGGCGCGGACCTGGATCTGAAGGCCCTGGCCGGTGGCCAGCGCGCCACCCTGCCGAAGGTGCCGGGCACACAGTGGAACCTGCAGCGCCACTGGACGAGCGCCCGCCCGTCTTCCGGTCCTGCTGTGGATCTTCCGGGCACCCGCGTGGATCTGCCCGACGGCCGCGTTGTCTTCAGCGTGCCGGCCGAAGATGTGCCGAGCATCGAGCTGCTGGCCGAAGCTGCGGCGGAGGTGCTGGCCGACGGCGCTACTGTGGCCGCCACCCGCGAGCACTCCCCGCTGCCGACGGCGGGGCAGCTGACGACCATCGCCGCCGGTTCCCTCGGCGGCTGGTCCCTGTCCGTTTATGCCGCCGACGCGCCCGGTGCGCAGTCGATGCCGCTGGTCGCGGAGGCATTCGTCGCTACTCTCGGCGGCGCGGTTGGGGCCCTGGGTGCTGTGGGTACTGACGCCGCCTCGGCATCTGCCTCCGCGAAGGCCAGCGAGGCGCCGAACGCCTCCGCCGCTGACGCTTCCACAAAGGAGAGCGCGGGCAACGCGCTGCCCGAGGTAGACGAGTCCGCTGACCGCTGGGATCCGAACTCCGGCGAGTCCGCCGGGGACCGCCTGCGCGCCATCGTCTCCGAATCCATGGGCTACGACATCGAGGACCTGCCGGGCGAGTTGCCGCTGATCGACTTGGGCCTGGATTCCCTGATGGGCATGCGCATCAAGAACCGCGTGGAGTACGACTTCGACCTGCCACCGCTGCAGGTTCAGGCACTCCGCGATGGCTCCGTGGACGACGTAATCGCACTCGTGGAGCAGATGATTGCAGAGCGTCACGCAAGCACTCCCGGCGTTGCGGACACTGCTGGCGCCGATGCTGCCGACAGTGTTGAGGTCGCTGCCGGGGGAGAAGGTGGCGTCACTAAACAAGGCGGTAGCGCAGAAGACGGCGCAGCGACCGACTACACCGCGACCGGCGGCGGCGTGGCACCACGCGACGCGAGCGAGCGCCTGGTGTTCGCCACCTGGGCAAAGGTCACCGGCAAGGCCGCCCAGGGTGTGACGAGCCAGCTGCCGAGCATCGACGAAGAACAAGCTCGGGGCATTGCGGAGCGCCTGACCGAACGCTCCGGGGCGGAGGTCAGCACCGACGATGTGCTGGCCGCTGAAACCCTCGAGCCGTTGAGCGAGAAGGTGCGCAGCAGCCTCGAAAGCGAAGTGGAAGGCAACATCCGCGTACTGCGAGCGCGCCCAGAGGGCAGCACCCAGCCTGCGGTGTTCCTGTTCCACCCAGCCGGCGGGTCCTCGGTGGTGTACGCACCGCTGATGCGCCGCCTGCCGGACGACGTTCCGGTCTACGGTGTGGAGCGCCTGGAAGGCGAGCTGGCGGACCGCGCGGCAGCCTACCTGGATGAGATTGTTGAGCTGGCCGACGGTCGTCCAGTCCTGCTGGGAGGCTGGAGCTTCGGTGGCGCCCTGGCGTACGAAGTCGCCCACCAGCTGGGCAAGCGTGCCGCAGCGGGCGAGACGAGCGCGGAGGTCGAGCGCATCGTGCTGCTAGACACCGTGCAGCCGAAGAACCCCGCCCCGGATACGAAGGAAGAAATGCACGCGCGTTGGGACCGCTACGCGGCTTTCGCGCAGAAGACCTACGGCCTGCCACTTGAGGTTCCGCACGAGCTGCTGGAACAGCAGGGCGAGGGCGTGATGATGCAGATGTTCCAGCAGTTCCTGACCTCCCCGGAGGCCAAGGGAATGGGACTGCCCGCGGGCGTGCTGGAGCACCAGCGCGCCAGCTTCGTGGATAACCGCATCCTGGAATCCCTGGACTTCCGTGCATGGGCGGACGTGAAGGCGCCGGTCACGCTGTTCCGCGCGGAGCGGATGCACGACGGCGCGATCGAGCTGGAACCAGCCTATGCCGAGGTGGCTCCGGACGGTGGTTGGGGTGTGATTGTCGAGGACCTGGAAATCGTCCAGCTGTGCGGCGACCACCTGGCTATTGTGGACGAGCCAGAGATCTCTAAAGTGGGACGTGTAATTGCCAAGCACATTGCGGACGGCGCTTAGCTGAAACACGAATGGCGACTAAATAGATAGCCCCTTAGTAGAAGGGGTTTGTCGAAAACGAAGGGACTTTCACTGTGACTGCTGCCGATGAGGGAGCAACCGCCGCCAACGGCACCGAAGCCACCGGCGCTACCGCTGAGAAGCTGGCGGAGCTGCACCGGAGGTTGGAACAGGCGCAGGACCCGGGCTCTGAGAAAGCCAAGGCCAGGCGCGATGAGGCCGGCCTCACCACGCCCCGCCAGCGCATCGACGCGCTATTGGACGAGGGAACGTTCGTGGAGATCGGCGCGCTGGGTCGTACCCCCGGCGAAGAGGATGCCCCCTACGGCGACGGTGTGGTCACCGGCTATGGTCAGGTCGGCGGCCGTACCGTGGCAGTGTACGCCCACGATAAGACGGTGTACGGCGGCTCGGTGGGCGAGACCTTCGGTAAGAAGGTCTGCGAGGTCATGGACATGGCCATCCGCATCGGCTGCCCAGTCATCGGCATTAACGATTCCGGCGGCGCCCGCATTCAGGATGCCGTGATGTCCCTGGCGATGTACTCCGAGATCTCCCGCCGCCAGTTGCCGCTGAGCGGCCAATCCCCGCAGATCTCCATCCTGCTCGGCCCGTCCGCCGGCGGTGCCGTGTATGCGCCCGTGACCACCGACTTTGTGGTGGCGGTCGAAGGCCGTACGCAGATGTTCGTGACGGGCCCGGCGGTCATCGAATCGGTGACGGGCGAGAAGATTTCGATGGAAGAGCTTGGCGGGGCGCGTCAGCAAGCCCGCAACGGCAACGTCTCCTACGTCGCAACCAGCGAGGAAGACGCTTTCAACTACGTCAAGGACCTGCTGGACTTCCTACCCTCCAGCTCCTTCGATGAGACCCCGGAGTTCTGGGCGCCGAACGACGAGCTCACCGAGCGCGACTTCGAGCTGAACGACATCATCCCGGACGATCCGAACGCGGGCTACGACATCATGGAGGTGCTCACCCGCATCTTCGACGACGACAACGTGCTGGAGGTGCAGGGCGACTACGGCTCCAACGTCGTCACCGCCTTCGCCCGCATCGATGGCCATGCGGTGGGCGTGGTGGCCAACCAGCCGATGGAGCTGGCCGGTTGCCTGGACGCCGAGGCTGCGGATAAGGCCGCGCGCTTTATCCGAATTTGTGACGCCTACAACGTCCCCCTCGTCTGGGTCGTGGACACACCCGGATACATGCCCGGCGTGGAGCAGGAAAAAGCCGGCCTGATTCACCGCGGAGCGAAGCTGGGCTTCGCCACGGTGGAGGCGACGGTGCCGAAGGTGACCGTGGTCGTGCGTAAAGCCTTTGGCGGTGGCTATGCCGTAATGGGTTCGAAGAACCTGGGCGCGGACATCAACCTGGTGTGGCCGACGGCGCAGATCGCCGTGATGGGCGCGGAGGCCGCCGTGGTGATGATGCAGGGCAAGGCCCTGGCTGCCATGCCAGAGGAGCAGCGTCCGGCGGCGAAGAAGATGTTCATGGACTTCTACAACGCGAACATGACCAGCCCCTATGTGGCGGCCGAGCGCGGCTATGTGGACTCCGTCATCACCCCGGATCAGACCCGTATCCGTCTCCGCCAGGCGATGCGCCAGCTGCGCAACAAGCAGGTGGTGGATACTCCGAAGAAGCACACCATCATGCCGATGTAGTCGGCTGCCCTAGAGGCCGATGTTGGTTCCCGCGGGCAGCTTCAGAGTGTCGGCCTTCACGAAGTAGGTGTGCATCGTGCCATTCGTCATCTCCAGGTGATCGGAGAGCGCGTCCGGCGTGCCGAGGCCGATCTTCTTAGCGGCTTCCTGCAGTTCCTTCGGCGCCATGTTTGCGTCGATGGGCAGCGGGATCAGCGGCAGCCCGGCCACGCGCGGCGTGACCTCCAGCGAGCTCACCACGATGTGGAAGTTCCCAGTCAGCGTGGTGGTCTGCCCCGGGCCGGTCCGCTGCCAGATGCCACCTTCCGGACCTGCTCCCGGGGTGGGGAACTGCACTGAAAGGTTCGTCAGAACGGCCCTGTTCGCGTCGATGCGCAGCGCTGGCTTCGGCCCTTGTGGGGTGGGCTGTTGAATCAGCGACATCTTCACGTGTCCAAGCAGGCGCGTGTTATCCGCCTTGATGATGTACGTCCCCTGCTGGATCGGCTTTTCGCCCTCGATCGGCCCCGGCGGGGTGAGATCCATCCGCAAGTTCTCTGGTACCTCGGGCGCTGGCGGCGGAGGTGGCAAATCCGGCAGCGGCGGCGGAGGCGGAAGCTGCAGCTGAGCCTCGGCGCTCGGCGTGGACTCGACAGCCAGCGCCGCCACCAGCCCGCACATCGACGCCGCCGCAACGACGGCCTTCGCAGCGCTGGAGCTGCCGCGTTTACGCTGCTTGCTCATCTACCTTCCTCTTCTTGCCTTTATTCTTGCCCTTGCCGTTCTTTCTGACGCCCTTAGGCGCCCTTTCTTCATCCGTCCACGACAGTGCCAGGGCTCCGCCGATAACGGCGCACAGGGTACCCAGAACGAAGCCGCCGATATTCGACATGGGCAGAGCCACGATGCCGAGGATCAGGGAGGCCACGCCCGTGAGCAGGCGAGTGTCCGGCTTGAACCACGTCATCAGTGCCGAGGTGATGAGCAAGGCACCGATCAGCAGCGTGGACACGCCGGAGATCGTGGACACCTGGATGACAATGTTCGATACCTCGAAGGACAGGTATGCCGGGACGATCATGATGATGCCCGACAACAGCATGAACAGGCCGGCTGCGAATGGACGACGACGGCGCCAGTTGCCGAAGCCACGGGTGTTCTTAAACGCGGGAACGTTCTGTCCTTCGGACTCGTTATATGCGGCGCCCTGTACTTCAGTGCCCTGGTCGGCGTCTGCCCCTAGGTCTGACTGCAGGTTGTCATCCAGGTCCGGGTCGTAGTTCGGATCCAGCTCGGTGGTTTGGTTGAGCTCTGGGTTCGTGTTGGGATCCGTGCCGGGGTTAGCACTCGGCATTGTCGTTTTCCACAATCGCGATCTTGCTGCCGCCGGCGGTCATCTTGTCCGCCGACAGAGAGGTCGCCTCGATGCCCTGCCCCTTAGCGGATAGGGAATCGGCAACGAGACCCCAGGCGCCGTCCGGTGCGTCCTTGTCGACCTTGCCCGCATTAATACCGATCTGCGGGTTCGTCAGGGTCAGGTCGCCCGACAGCTTGCGGGCGCCGATCAGCATGTTCTCGGCGGAGAAGTTCTGGCCGGGAACGGTCATTTGGAACTTCCTATCCCCAACGCCGGGAATCTTGATTGGTGCCGTCATGCAGACGTCGGTCACCTTGGCATCCTTGATACGCAGGCGGGAGATCGCCTGGTCGCCATTGTGCATTTTGTCGACGTCGGTGAAGAGGTCGAAGCCCTTACCGTCCAGCTCGGCGACGTGCATGTTGAAGATCGTGCCGGAGAGCGCCAGGTGCGCCGACACACCACCCTGGGCGACTGCGACGCCCATGCCTGCGGTGGCTAGCAATCCCACGCCGAGGATTGATGCGAAACGTAGTTTGCGAGTATGTCCCATGCGAGTGATCTTAAACACACTTACGGGCAAGTGGGAGGTTTTTTATCTAAAAAGATCTGATAGTTCTAATAATTTTTCTCGCAAACTCGGGGGCGCACGAGTTAATTGCTCAAGTGTTAAGAGCCTGCTGAGGGGGCAGGGGTTGAAACTAGGGGCGTCATTAAGAAAGGGCCTTATCGCGTTGCATGGCGGCGAAGGCGGTGACGAGGGCGATGAGAGTCAACAGCATCAACCACCCGATGAACAAGCCCCAGCCGTGGGCGAAGAAATAGCCGGAGACCCAGCCGATTAGGGAGGAGCCGAGGTAGTAGCTCAAGATGTACAAGCTGGAGGCTTCGGCGCGATCCTGCTGGGCGACCTCGCCGACCCACGCGCTGGCGATCGAGTGAGCGGGGAAGAAGGTTGCGGTAAAGATCAGCACCGCCACCAGCGTGGTGGGGACGGTCGGGATGAAGGCCAGCAAGAGGCCCGCAAGAGCCATGGTGATACAGGCAACCACGACCTTTGCCTGGCCATAGCGGTTCACCAACTTGCCCGTGCGCGTGGACGTCCACGTGCCCGACAGGTAGATGACGAAAACCAACGCGGCCAGGGATTCCGGCAGGCCGAAGGTATCAATCAGGCGGAAGGTCATGTAGTTGTACATGGAAACGAAGCTGCCCATCAGCAGGAAAGGCAACAGGAAGAGCTTCAGCAGGATCGGGTCGCGCAGGTGGTTGGCGAAGGCCTGCACCTCGTGGGACAGGGTGATCTTCTTCGGGGTGAAGAAGCGTTGCTTGGGTAGCACCCAAGTGGTCACGAGCGCCATCGAGAACGCGAAGAGTGCGCTGAGCAGGGTGGCTATGCGCCAGTCCG
The DNA here is from genome assembly GCF_039907245.1 of Corynebacterium sp. c24Ua_83. Taxonomy (NCBI): domain Bacteria; kingdom Bacillati; phylum Actinomycetota; class Actinomycetes; order Mycobacteriales; family Corynebacteriaceae; genus Corynebacterium; species Corynebacterium sp. c24Ua_83. Next base: position 52,948 of record NZ_JASBOI010000011.1, read on the forward strand.
TGAACTCCAGAGCGATGCCCGGGATGAGCCTGCCGATCAGGCCGCCCAGCGAGTTGCCCGCAATATAGAACCCCATGATGCGAGGCAGGTAGCTGCGGTCGATCTCCTCGGAAAGGAAGGCCATGGTCACGGCCGGGACACCCGCCACGGCGAAGCCCTGCAGAAGGCGCAGTGCAATGATCGATTGGATTGAGGGTAAGGCGACCAAAGCGATGGAAAGGAGGGTGGCCACCAGGACGGACGCCTGGATTACGCGGCGCCGGCCGAAGCGCTCCGAAATGACGCTGAGTGGAATGACCATGAAAGCCAGGCCGCCCGTGGTGGCGGAGACGGTCAGCGCGGCCAGTGAGGGCGAAATGCCGAAGTCCTCCGACAATGCCGGGAGGACAGCCTGGGTGGCGTACAGAGCGTTGTACGAAGCTAGGCCCGAACACAAGGAGGCGATGAGGGCCATCTTGTAGCCCTTATCCTCTGGGGTGAGGGGGCGGATGTCCTTTGCGTCTGCGGTGTTCGCGGCATCTGCGAGGGTGTTCGTCACCGAGCAAGCTCCTTCCTGTGTCCGGGTGGCTCTCTAGGGACCCAAGCTCACAATTGATGTTTCTAGTGTGACGCAACCAGTATCAATTCACTAAATGCAATAAATAGTTCTAGCTGTCCCGGAAAGTGCATATGCTGAGGTGTGGGCGTCAACAACAAGAAAGGCACACAGCGTGAAGGACCTAACGTGGTTCCTGGACCTAGCCGAAACACAAAACATGGTGGATACATCGCTGCACCTGGGGATCAGCCAGTCTGCTCTCTCCCGACGGCTATCGGCGCTGGAAAGAGAGCTTGGCACGGAGCTGTTCGACCGCAACGGCAGACACCTCGCGCTCAACGAATGCGGAGCCGCGCTCGCCACGAACGCCCGCGAGGCTAACGAGGCATGGCAGCGGGGAGTCGACGAAGTACACCGGCTGATGGACCCGGAGCGGGGTACCGTGCGCGTGGACTTCATGCACTCGCTGGGAACGTGGATGGTGCCGCAGCTGTTGCGGGAGTTTAGGAACGCGCACCCGCAGGTGAGATTCGAGTTGGTGCAGGGCGCCGCACGTCCACTGACGGATCGCGTGATCGCCGGAGAATCCGATGTGGCGATGGTCGGGCCGAAACCTCATGCGCTGGTGGAAGCCGGCGAAGTGCGTTGGCAGCAGCTGGCCACCCAGAGGCTGGCGATGGCGGTGCCAACGAACCACCGTTGGGCAGGACGCACAAGCATCAGCATCGCAGAGGCCAAAGACGAACCCATTGTGGCTATGCTGCCGGGATACGGAACGCGGATGCTGCTGGACGATCTGGCGGCCGCGGCGGGTTTCCGGCCGCGCCTGGTGTTTGAGTCGATGGAGCTTACCACGATGGCGGGGCTGGTAAGCGCCGGTCTGGGCGTGGCGCTGCTGCCGATGGGGGATCCGAACCTGGTGGTCGCAGGCATAAGAATGCTCCCCCTCGAGGAAGACCGCGAGAGGGAGCTGGGGATGGTCTGGAGCGCGCGGGCCCGGTCGGCTCCCGCCGCCGAGGCGTTCCGCGCGTTCGTCGTGGACCAGGCGGTCCGGCGTGACGGCCGGCTGCGCTTCGGCTAGCGCCCGAGCTTAAACGCCGATGGTGCCGAAGTCGTCCTTCCAGGCAACCACGGTCGCCGGGCGGGCGATGGAATCGCCGCCATCCGGCCAGTGGGAGGTAGAGGTCTTGACGGTGGCCTCTTCGTCCTCACCCGGGTGCTGAACGTTGACGATCACGCGCTTGTCGAAGACCAGCGGGCCACAGGTCTCGGCGCCAGCCGGGACAGTCAGGAACTGCTTGGTCAAGCCGCGGGTCTCGCCCTCCAGGGCGACGGCGAACAGGCCGTCGTTGGACTCCAGGGCGTTGCCGTCGGTGGAGACCCACAGGTTGCCGAAGGAGTCGAAGGTGACGTTGTCCGGGCAGGAGATCGGGGAGACCTTGGACTTGTCGAAGCCGCCGAAGTAGGTCTCGGCCTCGTCCGGGTCACCACACACCAGCAGCAGGTTCCACTTCAGTTCCTCGCCGGTGAAGTCGTCCTCGATCTCGAGAACCATGCCGTTCTTGTTCTCCTTGACTGGGGCGTACTCCTTGACGCCTTCCTTGTTCTTGCCCTCTTCTTGCGTGCCGCGGTACTTGTTGTTGGTCAGAGCAGCGTAGACCTTGCCGGTGGTCGGGTGCGGCTCGACGTCCTCCGGGCGGTCCATCTTGGTGGCGCCGACCTTGTCGCCAGCCTCACGGGTGAAGATGATGACTTCCTCGGCGGACATGCCGTCGACGTGGGACTCTGCGGAGCCGTCCTCCTTGACGGTAACCAGCTTGATCCACTTGCCGGTGCCGTCGAACTTCTCGCCCTCCGGTGGGTTGTTCTCGTCGAAGTCATCGTTGTTGCCCTCGAAGGTGGCAACGTACAGGGTGCCCTCGTCCAGGATCTTCATGTTCTCCTCGCGGTCCTTGTCGGAGTTGCCGCTGCGCACCTTGCGGGAGGAAACGAACTTGTAGATGTACTCGAAGCGGGAGTCGTCGCCGGAGTATGCAACTACGGTGCCGTCGTTGGTGACGTGGATGTTGGCGCCCTCGTGCTTGAAACGGCCCAGGGCGGTGTGCTTAACCGGGGTGGACTTCGGATCCCACGGGTTCACCTCAACCACGTAGTTGAAGCGGTTCGGCTCGTTCGGCTCCTTGGTCACGTCGAAGCGGTCGTAGTGCTTCTCCCACTGACGAGCGGTCTTGGCATCCTCGATGCCGTAGCGGCTCAGGCGCTCGCGCTCCTTCTCGTCCTTAACGTTCTCGCCACCGGCGAAGTACTGGTCAACATTCTCCTCGCCGGAGAGGATGGTGCCCCACGGGGTCACGCCACCGGAGCAGTTGTTGAAGGTGCCCTTGACGATCTTGCCTTCCTTGTCGTCAGAAGTCTTCACCAGGTCGTGGCCAACGATCGGGCCACGCAGCTCGAACTCGGTGGTGCCGGTCAGGCGACGGTTGTACTTGCCCATGACGGGCTTCAGCTTGCCGTCTTTATCGTTGCCCTCAACCTCGACGATAGACATGCCGTGGTTGGCCAGCTCGATGTCCACGTGCTCCTTGGACGGGTTGTCGATGTCGTAGTCCGGGAACATCTGCTGCGGGGTGGTGTACTCGTGGTTGGAGATCAGCAGGAAGCGGTTGTCCTCGCCCTCGATCGGCAGCAGAGCGGCGAAGTCGCAATTGAAGCCGTACTGCTTGGCGGCCTGCTCGGCGGTCTGCTTGTCTACGTCGAACTCCTCGGCGCCCTCAACCACCGGGTCGCCCCAGCGGATAACAACGTCGGACTTGTAACCAGCCGGTACAACGACCTCGTCCTTGGTGTTCGGCTCGACCATCTCGAACTTCAGGCCGTCCGGCGCGTCTGCGCTGTTGCCGGAGCCGCCCTTGTTCTCGCCGTTGCCGCCCTTGGCGCTGTTGCCCTCACCGTTGTCGTCACTGCAAGCTGCCAGGAAGGAAGCGCCGCCAACGGTGACCATAGCGGCACCACCGGCGCGCAGTGCGGTGCGGCGCGAGAAGGTGCCCTGGATCAGGTCCATGAAGTAGTTGTTGTCGGACTTGTTGTTCACCGGCTTGGAGCAAGCGTCGCCGCACTTGTAAACGCAGGTGCGGTGGGAACGGCTGGACGTGAAGTCCATCTTCTTCAGCAGGTTGCGACCCTTAAGGCCCATGGGGATCTCTCCTCAGTGTTCGTCAGTCTATGTCGGAGTTCGTCAGCAGCAGTGTGCAGATTGCTCACAAGACTCTAAGCAACGCGAAAGAACCTGACGTAGCGCGAAGATGTACGTCAGGTTAATTCAACTGAAAGGCTGTTTACCTACTACTTGCTGAACATTCGGCCCATGCGCTTCATGCGCGACAGCCTGCGCAGCCGCCCGAGGCGGAACATTCCGCGCCAGCCGAATAGCAGAAGGCCGCTCATCACAGTGGCAACGATCATGAAAGACCAGTGCGGCACCTCTCCGTGGCGCACGCCCCAGATCCCCAGACCGGCGATCACGTTGACGACCCACACCAGAGCACCGGTGGAGAACTCGAAACCGCTGAAGCCCGTCCCCTTGGCGCCACCCGGTCGAACCACGCCAATCCACAGCAGAGCCCAGGCGATCGCCACACCGATGAGGAAAGGCCAGGAGGTATCCAGCCAGCCGCCGAAGCTCAGCGGCATCTCCGGAGTGTTGTGCGCAATGCGCGCCAGCAGCGCAAACAGCAGGACGGCGATCACGTCGAAAAACAGCGCAACCCCCGGCGATCGCTGGATGGTGCCGGGGGTGTCTCCAGTGGAGGTGCTATCGAGGTTGCTCATGCCCCTCATCTTACTGTGCCTAGTTGGCCTAGTTGAGCCTTAGCGTGCCCTGCCGACGGGTTCTTCCTGCTTTTCTTCTTGACGCTCCGTCTCCGCCGCCGCATCTTCAGCATTGCCTTTGGAGTTGACCATCTTGGTGGCGAAGAAGACGATCCATCCGACCAACGCCAGACCGACGAAGCTGAGCATGCGGAAGACGATGACGGCTCCGAATGCCTGGACGGAGGTCAGGGTGCCGAACCCGACCAGGGCACTGGTCAGTGCGACGTCCACTGGGCCCAGTCCGCCGGGGGTGACCTGCGCCTGCCCCACCAGCTTGGCGGTGAGGAAGGCCAGCACCACGCCCGCGATGGGTGGGGTGGCGCCGATAGCGTAGATGCAGGCCAGCAGGCAGAGGATCTCGAAAACCCAGTTGCCAAGGCTGGCGGCGATTGCGGCGGCCAGTTTGGTCAGTGGCAGTTCCACGGCCGACAGCTGGCGGGAGAACCCGCGGACACTGTCGGTGAAGCGGTTGACGGGCTTGCCGCGACGGGCGTTGAAAGTCCGCAGTCGGTTGACTAGCCAACGCTCCACCTTGTCCCGGTTCTTTGCCACCCAGTTGGTGAGGATCGCCAGCGCGACGAGGGCGATCAGGGACATGGCCAACGTCAATGGCTTTACTGTCAGCCCGAGGAAGAACACGGCGCCGATGGCCAGGATCGCCATGCCGCCGCTTGCCAGTGCGCCGGAGAGCAGCATGTACCAGCTGGCAATGACGGGGGTGGCGCCCCACTTGAGCTGCTCGCGGAAGATCATGGCCGCCGACAGCGCCGGTCCGCCGGGGAAAGTCGAGGACCAGGCGTTAGCCGCCAGCCCTAGCGAGTTGGCGCTGATGCGCTTCACCTTCACCCCAGCGCTGCGCAGCAGCACGACCATCACCTCGGCCTGCGCGACCATGGAGGCTGCGAGAGCCAGGATGGCCAGGCCGATCCAGCGCTTGTCGGCATGAGCCAACTCGCGCCAGCCATCGCCGATGAAGTGCAGGTGCTCCCGGGCGAGGAAGGCGATGATGGCAATCAGCGCCAGGCAGAGCAGAGTCCTGACTTCCGTGCGCCGCCACAGATCACGCATTAGCGCTCGCCCCCGCCCCCGCCGTCGGGATTATTGCGGCTTTCTTCGACGCGTCGCATCAGCTCCGCGAAAGGCAGGTTCCGCTGACGTGCGGGAGCCTCACCGGAGCGCTGGGCGGGCACGGGGGCGATGGCGTCCACACCAGAAAGTTCCGCAACCGTCACCCGCGACGAACGGGCAGCAGGCGTTGCCTCGCGAGGCGATGCCTCCAACTGCTCGTTGTGCCCAACCTTCTCCGACAAACGCTTGACCCACTTTGGAGCCCACCAGTTGTCGGTGCCCAGCAGGTGCATGACGGACGGGACGAGGAGCATGCGGATGATTGTGGCATCGAGGAGTAGAGCAATGACCATGCCGAAGGCGATGTACTTCATCATCACGATCGAGGAGAACCCGAAGGCACCGCAGACCACGATCATGATCAGCGCGGCGGCGGTGATGATGCTGCCGGTGGTGGCCGTGCCGAAGCGGATCGCCTGATCCGTGGACGCACCCCGGGCGCGGGCCTCCACCATGCGGGAGACCAGGAACACCTCGTAGTCGGTCGAGAGGCCGAAGACGATGGCGATGATCAGCACCAGCACCGGGGAAGTCAGCGGCCCGGCGGTGAAGTTAAACATGTCCGCGCCGTGGCCGTCGACGAAGATCAGCGTCAACAGGCCGAGTGTCGCGCCGGTGCCCAGGATGTTCATGATCACGGCCTTGGCAGGAATGATCAGCGAGCCGAAGATCATGGCCATCAGCACGAAGCTGACCAGCACGATATACAGCAACATCCACGGCAGCTTCTCGAACAGCGCGTCGATGGATTCGACCTCCAGAGCCGGGGTGCCGGCGACGTACACGTTGGCACCGTCGACGTTGATGTCCTCCAGAGCATTGACGATGCGGTCGTTGTCATCGCGGTCTGCAATGCCGGTGGACAGCACCGTCACGTCGTCCTTCGTGGGGCGGGAGACCTGGAACGGGGCCGTCAGGCCCGGAACCGCGTTGGCCTCCTTGTACACCGCAGCCACGGTCTTGGAATCGCCCTCGATGACCAGCTTGATCGGGTCGGTGCGGAACTGCGGGAACTTCTCGGTGAACTCCTCCTGGTTCACGCGCGTCTGGTTCGACGGCGGCAGGTAGGTCTCGTTCATGCCACCCAGCTTGATGCCCGCAATCGGCACCGCCATCAGCAGCATGCCGCCGACGATCACGACCGTAAACAGCTTCGAGTGGCGCATGGCGAAGGCCGGGATGCGGCCCCAAATGCCTTCGACCTGCTCGGATCGGCGCCGGGACTGCTTCTTCTTAAATGACCACTTGTCGATGTTCGGCCCCAGCATCGCGAAGATACTCGGCAGGACAGCCATGGACAGTAGCGCGGCCAGACCCACAGCGGAGATCGCACCGAATGCCACGGACTTCAAGAAGGCCTGCGGGAAGATGAACAAACCGGACAGCGCCACGGCCACCATCGCCGCGGAGAAGACCACAGTCTTACCTGCAGTGGCAGTGGTGTTGCGCACGGCCGTGCGAGTGTCGTGGCCCTCCGCCATCTCCTCGCGGAAACGGGAGACCATGAACAGGCCGTAGTCGATGGCCAGGCCCAGGCCCAGCAGCGTGACCACAGACTGGGCGAACACGTTGATCTGTGTGAAGCTAGCCAGGATCGCCAGCACACCCATGGATCCCAGGATCGACAGGCCACCCACCAGTAGCGGCATAAACGCGGCGATCAGGCCGCCGAAAACGATCAGCAGCAGCAGACCCACGGCGGGCAGTGCGTAGATCTCGGCACGGTGAATGTCGCCGGCCATGCCCTCGTCCAGGGAGTCCGAAACCGCCGTGGCGCCGGCGATCTTCACATCCACGCCCGGGGCGCTGATGGCCCGCAGGTCGTCCTCGATCTTGCGGAAGTTGATCAGCACATCGTCTTCGATACCCTGCAGCCCGATGGAGGCGAAGGCCGCGGTGCCGTCCGGGTTGGCCATGGCCGCCGGGCCGCGATTGAAGTAGCTGGTCACACCCCCGATCTCGTCGGGGTGATCCTTGCGCAGCTGCTCGATCTGCTGGGTGATGGCCTGCTTGACCTCGTCCGAGGTTGCAGATCCCGGCTTATCGCCGGTGACCATCAGGATTACATCCCCGTTGGCGTCACGACCAAAAACCTCTTGCTCGATCTGCGCAGCCTTCGTGGACTGCGAGTTCGGGTCGTCCCACCCCTCCTGGCTCATTCGGTCGGCCAGTTTCAGCCCGGCGACGACATACAGCACCAGGATCGCCGCGATGATCACCAGAGGGATCAGCCGGCGGAACCGGTAGGCAACATCGCCCCAAGAGCTAAACAACGTGAGTGGTCCTTTCTATAACGCCAGAATTCCCTCTAGTCTACGAAGCCGACCAGGGCGAACAGCAAATTTTCCGGGGTGTGTTAGCTATTTCTTCCGCCACAGGTACTCGCGGATGATGTGTTCCTTATCCAAGCCTTTGCCCTCGAACTTGGTGATTACCTGGCGATCCGTCAGCTGTGGAATGTCCGACTGGTCCTCGGGCCAGCCCAGATATTCCAGCTGCTCCTCGACCTCTACCAGTTCGTCGATCCACTCTGCGTAGTCCGCGTGGTCGGTGGCGATGTGCAGAATGCCACCCGGCTTGAGGCGGGAGGCGATCAGGTGCAGCGTGCCGGATTGCACGATGCGCCGCTTGTGGTGGCGGGCCTTGGGCCACGGGTCCGGGAAGTAGATGCGCACGCCGGATAGCGACTCTGACGCGAACATGCGCTGCAGAACCTCCACGCCGTCGCCGCGGATCATGCGTACATTGTGAATGTCGCCGCGCACCACGGAACCCAGCAGCTTGGCCAGCCCGGGTCGGTAGAGTTCGACGGCGACGATGTTCTTTTCCGCCTCCAGCGGCGCCATCGCGGCGGTCGAGGTGCCCGTTCCGGAGCCAATTTCCACAATTGTTTCGGCATCGCGGCCGAACCATTCGGGCAGGTCAATGACCTCGTCGGCGAGGACTTTGCCCAGCTTAGGCCAGTGTTCGTTCCACAGGGTCTCCTGGTTGTCGGTCAGGGTGCCGCGCCGGAAGCTAAAGTTTCCCAGTCGCGGATAGTCGCGACCGTCGTTAAACTCTGTCTGTGGTGGGCGGCCTGGGGGAAGGCTGCCTGGCGTGTTATCGGAATTATTCATCCAGACCATTCTTGCAGATGGCCTGCGGAATGTCTTAAGCCAAGTGGGGGAGCTAACAAAGATGTTGAAGACCATTTCGGTCATTGGCCCGGATGCGCGCGCGGTCGCCGAGTGCGCCGCGCAGTTGCGCACGCGGGTGGAAGCTAAGGCAAGTGCAAGCACGGCGGGGGAGCGCTTCGAGGTTGTGGAGGGTGCTGGCCCGGAGCGGCATCCCGATGTTGTTGTTGCGGCGGTGGGGCACGCCACCGCGGAGGATCGCGAGGTCGCCCGGGCCGTCGCGCAGGCTATGGGTGTGGTGTTGCTCTGGCCCTTTGGTAGTGACGCCCCCTCGTCTGAATGGGCCCACACCCCAGGCTGGGTCTGGTGCGAGGATGTGGACGAGGTGTGCGAGTGGATCCGGGAGCTGTGCGTGGATGTAAACGAGTGGGAGGTGCAGGCGCGCCGGGCGGATGCCGAGAGGCTGGACCGGGTGCGCATCGCCACGCGGCTGAGCGCGACCCGGATCGCCCAGGAGGTGCTGGAGGACGCCGGCGCTGCTGACCGGGTGCGCGGCACTCGTGACGTTAGGGGTGCTTGGGGTGCTAGGGGCACTAGTGCTGCGAGGAGTGCTAGGAGCGCTGAAGGTTTCGAGTATCTGCACGCTGTATTCATGGCGCGGCTGCGCTTGGCGGTGCTGGAACAGGGAGTGGTCTTCCCCGCACTTCCGGAAACACAGGAGGAGGCCCCGGCACGGCCTGTTGCGGCGGTGGGCTCGCGGGCGAGCGTGGTGCTCGCCGCCGCGGCTGGCCTGGCAGCAGGATTGGGTTTGGGGACCATGGTCGGCAGGCTCTCCGGGCCGGCGGCCGGCGTGATAGTCGGCGTGGTGGTGACTCTGGCAGTGGTGGGGGCGCGGCTGGTCATGCTGCGCTCCGAAGCGCTGAAGGCCCGGGCTGCCAAGGAGGATGCAGTATTGCGACAGCATTGGTCGGCAGTGGTGACGGAGGTGGTTGCCCGGCTGGAAATCCCGCCGGTGGCGCCCCGCATCCGCAGCCTGGCGCTGGAGGCGAACTGATGGGTGAACTAATGGATATGGGAATGTTTGATTTCCCGGATGACGGGCTCACGCCGCAGAACCCTCTGGCCGATTTGATTGGTAACCACGAGCTGCGCGGCGGTTTGCAGGGAGCCCCGGGCAGCTTGGATGACCTGGGCGGTGGACTCGGCGGAGTCGGAGAAGGCGGCGGATTCACCGGAGGCGGCAGCGGCCTGACCGTCGAGTACGGCGGGCGCGAATACTACGTAGACGAACTCAACTCTCACGATCCCAATGCCCACGACCCCAACCGGGCACCCGGCCAGCGCAGTGGCGCCCACTCAGGCACCCACCCGGAAAGCCACTCTGGCGCCAGCCCGGGGAGCAACTCGAGCGTCGACCCGGGCGCCAACCCAAGCGCTGGCCCAGGCTCCGACCCGGGCGCCCGCGCGTGGTACGGCAGCGGAGGCGTGGAGGAGTCCGTCACCATCGCAGACGACCAGGGGATGAGCATCCTTAGCGATACGGACGGCGACGGCAAGGTGGACTACGTCTCTTCAGTTTCCTACGACGGACGATGGTCAGCCTGGCGGTGGATAGAGACCGGTGAGGCCGAAGGGGCGTCAGAAAGAAAGAACAGCAATACCCCCGATCCGGGGAACAATCAATGGCAGGCAGATGCCTGGAAATGCGTTGATCGGGGGGAATGGGGCTAGCCGGGGTGTGATGTACAACCACTGGCCACGGAACCAAACCACGGCCCCGGTGCTTCACGATAGTCTGGGGGCGGAAGGGATACCTGTGTCTTCGCGCAGGCCCGGATAATTACAGATCACAGCTATATCGAACGCCCAATAACCGCAGGATTTAGTAGAGTTAATGGTGAATACAACCGGGTTTGAACTGGACGTTTAAACATACGGCTGGCTAGCGCATGATTGTGCATACTTGGCCGGGCCGGGTTGTGGGACACAAACACGTAGGGAGAAAATCGATGACCATTCGAGGGCTTGTCGGCGAGGCGCCCACCAAGAACCAGGAAATGCTGAACTGGATCGAGGAGGCCGTGGAGCTCTTCCAGCCAGAATCAGTCGTGTTCTGTGACGGCTCCGAGGAGGAGTGGAACCAGCTGGCAGAGCAGCTGGTCGAGCACGGCACCCTGATCAAGCTGGACGAAAAGGCACAGCCGAACTCCTTCCTGGCACGCTCCAACCCGGCAGACGTTGCGCGCGTGGAGTCCCGTACCTTCATCTGCTCCAAGACCGAGGAAGACGCCGGCCCCACCAACAACTGGATGGACCCGGAGCAGATGCGTGCCGAGATGCGCGAGCACTTCTCCGGCTCCATGAAGGGGCGCCGCATGTACATCGTGCCCTTCTGCATGGGCCCGATCACCGATCCGTCCCCGAAGCTGGGCATCGAGATCACCGACTCCCCGTACGTGGTTATGTCCATGCGCATCATGACCCGCATGGGTAAAGAAGCCCTTGACAAGATCGGCGAGAACGGCGAGTTCGTGAAGGGCCTGCACTCCGTGGGCGCTCCGCTGGAGCCGGGCCAGGAAGACTCCACCTGGCCGTGCAACGACACGAAGTACATCACCCACTTCCCGGAGGACCGCGAGATCTGGTCCTACGGCTCCGGCTACGGCGGCAACGCCATCCTGGCTAAGAAGTGCTACGCACTGCGCATCGCCTCCGCCATGGCGCGCGACGAGGGCTGGATGGCAGAGCACATGCTGATCCTGAAGCTGATCAGCCCGGAGGACAAGGCCTACTACATCTGCGCGGCCTTCCCGTCCGCATGTGGCAAGACCAACCTGGCCATGATCCAGCCGACCATCCCGGGCTGGCGCGCAGAGGTCGTCGGCGACGACATCGCATGGCTGCACTTCGGCGAGGACGGCCGCCTGTACGCCGTGAACCCGGAGAACGGCTTCTTCGGCGTGGCACCGGGCACCAACTACGCTTCCAACCCGATGGCCATGAAGTCCATGGAGCCGGGCAATACCCTGTACACCAACGTGGCTCTGACTGACGACAACAACGTCTGGTGGGAGTCCAAGGAGGGTGAGCCGCAGCACCTCATCGACTGGCTGGGCAACGAGTGGACCCCGGATTCCGGCAACAAGGCCGCACACCCGAACTCCCGCTACTGCGTGCCGATCGAGCAGTGCCCGGTTGCCGCACCGGAGTTCAACGACCCGAAGGGCGTGCCGGTTTCCGCCATCCTGTTCGGCGGTCGCCGTGCGGACACCGTGCCGCTGGTAACCCAGGCTCGCGACTGGAACCACGCCACCTTCATCGGCGCCACCCTGGCTTCCGGCCAGACCGCCGCTGCAGCCGAGGCTGCCGTTGGCTCCCTGCGCCACGACCCGATGGCCATGCTGCCGTTCATTGGCTACAACGCCGGTGACTACCTGCAGCACTGGATTAATATGGGCAACAAGGGCGGCGACAAGATGCCAGAGGTCTTCCTGGTGAACTGGTTCCGCCGTGGCGAGGACGGCCGCTTCCTGTGGCCGGGCTTCGGCGAGAACTCCCGCGTGCTGAAGTGGATCATCGACCGCATTGAGGGCCGCGTGGAGGCCGACGAGACCGTTGTTGGCTACACCGCTCGCTACGAGGACATCGACACCGAAGGTCTGAAGGAGACCGAGGAGGACATCCGCGAGGCACTGTCCGTGAACCCGGCTGACTGGGAGCGCGACCTGGCCGACAACGAGGAATGGCTGAAGTTCCTGGGTCCGAAGGTTCCGTCCGAGGTCTGGGACGAGTTCAAGGGTCTGAAGGATCGCGTGGAGGCTGCGAAGTAGCTGTTAGTTGCGCTAGCGCCTCAGGGGCGCTGCGCTGCGTAGCGCTGACAGCTCGCGTCCGCGAGCGTGCTGGCGCTTGGCGCTGAACTAGGCAAAGCGCCGGGAGAGTTTTCCTCCCGGCGCTTTCTTTGTTGCCCAGGCCTCTGGGGCCTGTGTTGGTTAAACCGTCCCAGCGCCGTTTCCGCGCGCCGCATCAGCCCCATCAGCCCCACGAGGCGCAACTAGCCTCCGGAGGACTACGGCGCGCCCTTGCAAGGCCCATCGCTAGGGGTCAAATGTCGGAAAAGTTGCAAAACGTAAATTTCGCCACACGCCCCTAACCACGCAAAACGCCCTGACCAGGCATTTCGCATAGATGAAAAATGTGCCCAATAACGTTTTGCAACTTTTCCGACATTTAAGCCGAAGTCCCAGCCGCCTGGGAGCGCGACCTGGCCCACGGCGCGGCGGTTGACCTACGCGCCGGCGCGGATTGCTGCACCTAGGCCGCAACAAACACTGCCCGGGTCGCAACAAACACTTCCAGGGCGGTGTAGTTAGCCGAAGAAATTGGTCCGCTCGCGGGTGATGAATGCACCCTTGCCATTATTGGAGTTCCAGCAGGTCAGCCCCTCATGAGCGGAATGGCAGGCGTAGCGACCGTAGTAGACAGTGGTGCCGTAGGGGACGGTTTCTGTTGGTGCGTGGTCATTGATATCGGCACCTTGGGGAAAATACGCGGGAGGGTCGTTCTTAGGCCCAACAGTCTGAGCGTCGACGTCCACCCACCAGTTGGCGTATTGTCCACTTTTCCCGTGCGGTTGGCTTTCCCGGTAGGATGCGACACCACAGTTCAACGAGTCTTTTTGGATGTCACAGCCGATATTCTCACTCGGGGTCTTGAAGACCGCGATATCTCCTAGACTGTTGTGCTTAATCGTCCGCACCGGACGGGCATCTGAAGGAATTGGCCCACCGGCCTTCGCGTAGGCGCCTTCGGGGAGGTTCTTATTCGCGGAGGCTGAGGCGTCGCCGTCAGGATTGGGCTTGTTGCCTCCCTTTCCGTCTCCCTTCTTCACATAACCGGCAGGAAGGTCGGGATTAGGCTTTTTTACCCTTCTTTTTCTTGCTTTTATCCTTGCTATTGGAGCCATCGGATTTCCCGGATTTCGCAGAGGAGTTGCCGGACCCGAAGTTGGGGCCAGACTGGTTTTTGTTTAGCCCGCTCGCGTCGTCGGCGGCGTACCATTCCAGCTCAACCTGTCCGGCCGGAGTGCCTGTGACCTGGCTCCATTCGCTGTGCTCGCCCTCGGTGAGCTGCTTGCCGTCGAAATTGTAATGAATCGTTGGCACTTCCGGGCGCCCGCTTGTGTAAGACCATTCGTAAATTCCGTCTCCCTCGCTGGAAGCCGTTACGTTTGCGCGAGCTGCAGTGGTTCCCGCGCCCGTCACCAGTTCTTTATCTACGGCAAAAGGCTTTCCGTCCTTGCCAATTGCAATAAAAGTCACCGGTGAGAAATACTTGCAGTCATTCTTGAGTAACAACTCCGGAACTTCATCATTATTCGCCTCAATCAGTGCATAGGAATAAGTTCCAGTCGGGTGATAATCGTCGCGGTCGGAATGGTCGCGCTCGTACTTTTCCGGACTATCCAAAACATCCTTGTATGCATTGATCGCCTGCTGCGTCGGGTCGGCCTTCGCCTCCTCACCGCTTTTATTGTCGCCCTCATCTGCGCTGCTCGCCGCGGTGTCTTCCTGAGGTTCATCACTAGAACAGCTGGTCGCCGCTAAAGCCGCTATGGTCATGACGCCCACAGCCCCAACTCGCCACCGGTCCCGCTTCGTGCGGGCGCTTGTGTGGCCAGCGTTCTTCGAGGTGAGGTGGGTGAGGGTGGAGCGCAAACGCATGGATAATCCTTTGCTAGGGGTGAGAATTAGGTTTCGCTTCTTAGATGTTACTTATAGGTGCAATATTTCCGCTGGCTATTGGATGGTCTCCCTGGGGCTCCCTAACCCCTAAAGCTAGGGTTGGCACTGTTAGGACAGCATGTGATTGCTTGCGGCAAACAAAACGAGTCCTCAATACTTACATCGTGCTTTCAATGATTGCCGGAGTTCCCGGCCACCCTTTGTTTATTCACGCGGCTGTGGTTTTTGCACCAGTCGCTGCGCTCGCCAGCATTTGGTGGGCTGTTCGACCTGAGTGGAAGAAGCTTTTGCAAGCCGCTGTGGTCATCAATTTCTTGTCTGCTGTGTTTACCTGGCTTGCGCGTTCATCGGGCGAAGCTCTGCTGAAGATGCAGGGGCTTTCCGAGGAGAATCCCGGCCGCCTCGCAAAGCATGCAGAGTATGCAAACTACCTCACGGCCAGTGTGATCGTATTGTTTGTTGCAGTTGTTGGATTCTTCCTTGTTGACCGCTTCGTTTCTCTGCCTACTTGGCTGGCCAACGTGCTGCGCGTCATTGCTGTGTTGGCTGCAATTGCAGTCGTCGCGACAGTCGTGATGACTGGTCACGAGGGTGCTGTGCAGGTCTGGAACGACTAAAGAAGTGTGTTGCAGGAACCAACGCTCGCACGTTGACTAAAGCGTCAGTCTCGAAGTCCCCGGTGCTCTAGTCTGGGAGGCATGAGTACCGAAGATCAGACCACTGAAGATCAGACCGCCGAAGATCAGACTCGGCATGATCAGCAATCACCGCAGGCCAGCCGATGGGTGGTTAGCGATTTCATTGATATCGATGTCACGCCGGAGGAAGTCTATGAGCTAATCTCCGATGTCACCCGTACCGGAGAATGGTCGCCAACGTGTAAGCGCTGCGAGTGGCTGGGCGAACCTGGCCAGGTGGGGAGTCGTTTCAAGGGAACCAACGAAACGTCCGAGCGTACCTGGGAAACAGTATCCCAAGTTGTAGCAGCGGATCGCCCGCGCGAATTCGCATGGGTGGTTGGGCCGGATGCTCAGCCTGGCGGTTTCGTACGCTGGGGCTACCGTGTGGAGCCGCTCGGTGGGGCTGCGGGCAACGCTGCGGGCATGCGTACGCGACTCTACGAGGATTGGAATTTTCACGAGGCCGGCCGAGCTGCGTTCTTCAAGAAGTGGGGTGACCAGGGTGAATCCGAAGCGGAGAAGCGCCGCGAAGCTGCCCTGGCGGGGATTCCCGAAACGCTCGCGACTATCAGGAAGATTGCCGAGGCTGGCAAATAGGTAGCCCACAAAGCGCAACCCGGCACCCCGTGGCGTAGTCAAACTGGCTCCCTGTAGCGAGAGATGTTGGCTCTTTGCGGCTGGGGGGGGAGCTCCGCGGTGGATAAAAACCTGTTCTGCAGAGGGGTGTTCCGGGTGCATGGAGGGGTTACAGAATCGGAAATGTCGTTAGAACGGGAATGCGCAACCGTGCGCCATGGTCCCCCTACCGGCCGCAGGCCTCTGAACTGCGGTTTTACGGTAATAAAAATTGTTCGCAGTAACGTATTCTCGTTCTAGCGACATTTGAGCCAACACCCCGCTTCGC
>NZ_JASBOI010000012.1:0-59529 GCF_039907245.1 Corynebacterium sp. c24Ua_83
ATGGCGCCCCCGGCAGGACTCGAACCCGCGACACATGGGGTAGAAACCCACTGCTCTAATCCACTGAGCTACGGAGGCATACGAGTAGATGATAATGCACGCGCACGTGCGCTGAATTTGCGGGGCAGCCATACCGTAAGCGTGGCGCAGTCACGCAGGTCGGTGCCGGGGTATCGTGGCACCGATCTGCGGCCAAAATGCGCCACCACTGTGACGCAACGAACATCACAAAACCAGGAAGTTCACCCTGTCCGGAGCGGAGGGTAAGGTTCCAAACATGTCCTCCCAGGCAGATCAGGAAGCTAAGCAAGCAGCGCAAGCCAAGTCCGCGCAGGCGAAGCAGGCGGAAACCACAGCGAAGCCCGCGCAAGCGGAAGCGCAAACCCCCACCCAGCCCGCGAAGCTGGGCAACCCCGGCCTCGTGTACCTCATCGGCGCCCTCGTCGCCGGGTGTTTCGGCGCGGCCATCGGCTACTCCTTCCTCGGCGAATCGCTCGCCCTGCTGGGCATCCCGGACCCCGGCCCGCTGACCACCATCGGCCTGCCCTTCGTCCGCGGCGCGGCGATCTTCATCGGCTGCCTGGGCCTTGGCGGGTTCCTGATGTCCGCCTTCGGCACGCCCCCGGACAAGCAGGGCTATCTCACGCTCGACGGCTTCCGTGCCGCCCGCACGGGCACCTGGGGGATGATCGGCTTCGCGCTCCTGGCGATCTTGCTGATCCCCATGTACATGTCGGACATCTCCGGCAGCCCCCTCACAGAGGTTCTTAAGCCCGAGTACTGGGGGATTGCACTGGATCAGGTGTCGGCGTCAAAGGCTTGGCTCTGGGTTGCCATTTTCGCTGGCGCGGCCGGTGGGTTGTCGCTGCTCACGCGGAAGTGGATCTGGCAGCCGATCTTCCTGGCGCTGTCGGTTCTTTCGCTGGTTCCGCTGGCCCTGGAGGGGCACTCCGCGGCGGGCGGTAACCACGACTACGGCGTGAACTCGCTGCTCTGGCACATCATCTGCGTATCGCTGTGGGTGGGTGGCCTGCTGGCTCTGCTGGCGCACGCGAAGCGCCGCGGCCCGCACCTGGCCCTCATCGTCCAGCGTTACAGCACCCTGGCGCTGTTCTGCATCATCGCCGTCGCGATCTCCGGTTTCATCAATGCACTGCTGCGTGTCCACCTGGACGAGCTCTTCACCACCCAGTACGGCCTGGTCATCGTCGCAAAAATGGTCATGACGTTGCTCCTGGCCTGGTTCGGTTGGGAGCAGCGCTCCCGCATCATCCCGAAGCTGCGCGAAGGCGAGGGCGAAAGCGGTAAAACCACCAACGCTCAGCGCAAGCCGTTCATCCGCTTCGCGGCCCTGGAAATCTTCATCATGGCCGCCACCATCGGCATCGCCGTCTCCCTGGGCCGCATCCCGCCACCCATCGAGCAGATCGTGGACCTCACTCCGCAGGACATACTGCTGGGCTATACCCTCACCGAGCCGCCGAGTATCGGGCGCTACTTCACCATGTTCCGCCTGGACCTTGTTTTCGGCGTGGGCGCGATCCTCCTGCAGGCCGGCTACATGTGGGCCTGGCTGAGCATCCGGAAGCGTGGCATCGAGTGGCCCATCCAGCGCCTGATCTGGTGGACCGCCGGCAACGTCACCCTGCTGTTCGCCACCAGCTCCGGCCTTGGCATGTACTCCATGGCGATGTTCGGCCCACACATGCTGCAGCACGTGATTCTCTCCATGGCCGTGCCCGTGTTCTGGGTTCTTGGCGGCCCCATGACGCTCCTGCTGCGCGCCCTGCCTGCCGCCGGTCGAAACGGCGTGGCGGGCCCGCGCGAATGGTTGGTCGTGTTCATCAACAACCCGTTCTCGCGCTTCCTGACGCACCCAATCGTCGCCGGAACGCAGTTCGTTGTTGGTTTCTATTACCTCTATCTTTCGCCACTTTTTGACGCCATCGCGGGTGAGCACGCCGGCCACCTGTTTATGATGCTGCACTTCATCATCTCGGGATACATCTTCTATTGGGTGATCATCGGCGTGGATGCCGCACCGCGGAACCTCTCGCCGTTTATCAAGATGCTGACGCTGTTTGCGATGGTGACTTTCCACGCATGGTTCGGTATCGCGATGATGCAGATCTCCGAGCCGCTGAACGCGGAGTTTTATAACCAGTTGGACTTCCCATTCCCAGTGGACCTGGACCACCAGCAGTACCTGGGCGGCAGCATCACCTGGGCTCTGGGCGAAATTCCGCTGCTGGTGGTTTCCATCGCCCACGGATTCCAATGGCTGCGCTCCGACCGGCGCGAAGCTAAGCGCTTCGACCGCCGTGAAGAACGCACTGGTGACGAAGAACTGGAGGCATACAACGCGATGCTGGCTGGACTTTCCAGCGGGCAGATCGATACTGGCAACCGCGCGTACTACGGCGATGATTACCACGACCAGGACGTTCAGAGCTCCCTGCACTCGGCCAAGCACAAATCGCAGCACAAGGCCCAACACAGGGGCCAGAGCCAAGCCCAGCGCCAGACTCAGAACCAAGGCCAGAATCAAGGCGAGAACCGGGCCGAAAGCAAGGCCGAAACCAAAGCCGAGAACAAGCAAGTCCGCCGAACGTCGGACTAACGCACACCCCGCCTCAAACTGTCAACCCCCTTCTTTCCAGCCTGTGGAAAAGCGCCTTTGATGGGCGGAGTTGTCCACAGGGTGGCGTCACGAAGAAAAAGAAAAACCCCGAAACGCGCTAACAATAAAGCCACGCGCCGGGGAACAAGCTTCGGTGCGAAAACAAGGAAGGGGACAAGTCAGATGAGCAACAATCTGGCGCAGGCATATCTGGTGGGGAACGCGGTTGACCACCCGCAGATTCGGATCAAGGGGCTGGACGGCGGGCCCACACTCACCACGTTCCGCGTGGCGATGAACCACCGCTACCAAGGCGCGGACGGGCAGTGGAAGGACGGCGACCCGTGCTACATGGAAGTGCAGTGCTGGGGAGCACTGGGCGATAACGTCAGCGCGACGGTGTGCAAGGGAATGTCCGTGATCGTCGTCGGACGCATCGTGCAAAGCACGTGGGAAGCCAACGGCGAAGACGGCAAGTCCGTGACCCGCAGCGTGCTGCGCGTGCGCGCCACCCACGTGGGTCCGGACCTGAGCGCGCGAAACGTGTTGGTGAACGTGCGCAAGGCCGTGGAGCAAAACGCACAGCAGAACACAGCACAGGTCGCGGAGCCGGGTGCGGCGCCAAACTCCAGCGGCTCGCCGGAGCTGGTGGGAGTCGGCGCAGGCGTCCAGGAAGAGGAAGTGGAACCTGCGTTCTAAGCGCTAGTCTCAGCGCTAATCCAAGCGCATAATGGGCGCTAAACGGTGAGGTCGACCTGGGTGGCTCGGGGGAGTAGCCCAGGTCGGCCTTCGCACGGTGGCACCACGTACACTGGGTGGGCGAATACATTGGGACACTAACCACGAAAGGTCAAAAGAGTTCACCGTGGGCGAGTTCATTTACACCATGAAGAACGTGCGCAAGGCGCACGGCGACAAAGTCATCCTGGATAACGTCACGATGGCGTTCTACCCCGGCGCCAAGATCGGCGTGGTGGGCCCGAACGGTGCAGGTAAGTCCTCCATCCTGAAGATCATGGCTGGCATTGACCAGCCCTCCAACGGCGAGGCTTTCCTGGACCCCGGCGCAACCGTCGGCATCCTGCTGCAGGAGCCGCCGCTGAACGAGGAAAAGACCGTTCGCCAGAACGTCGAAGAGGGCATGGGCGAGATCTTCCAGATCCGCCAGCGCTACGAAGAGATCGCCGAAGAAATGGCCACCAACTACACCGACGAGTTGATGGAAGAGATGACGACTCTGCAGGAGAAGATCGACGCTGCAGATGCGTGGGAGCTGGACTCCAAGATCGAACAGGCCATGGAAGCCCTGCGTTGCCCGCCGTCCGATGAGCCGGTGACCCATCTTTCCGGTGGTGAGCGCCGCCGCGTGGCCCTGGCGAAGCTGCTGCTTTCCGAGCCGGACCTGCTGCTGCTCGACGAGCCCACTAACCACCTGGACGCCGAGTCCGTGCTGTGGCTGGAGCAGCACCTGAAGGACTACAAGGGCGCCGTCTTGGCCGTCACCCACGACCGCTACTTCCTGGACCACGTCGCCGGCTGGATCTGTGAGGTCGACCGCGGCAAGCTGTACCCCTACGAGGGCAACTACTCCACCTACCTGGAGACGAAGGCCAAGCGCCTGGAAGTCGCCGGTAAGAAGGACGCGAAGCTGCAGAAGCGACTCAAGGAAGAACTGCAGTGGGTCCGCTCCGGTGCGAAGGCTCGCCAGGCGAAGAACAAGGCCCGTCTGCAGCGCTATGAGGAGATGGCTGCCGAGGCGGAGAAGTACAAGAAGCTGGACTTCGAAGAGATCCAGATTCCAACCCCGCCGCGTCTGGGCAACCAGGTGGTCGAGGTCAAGGATCTGAACAAGGGATTCGACGGTCGCACCCTGATCAAGGACCTGTCGTTCACCCTGCCGCGCAACGGCATCGTGGGCGTCATCGGTCCGAACGGTGTGGGTAAGACCACCCTGTTTAAGACCATCGTTGGCCTGGAAGAGCCGGATTCTGGCGAGGTGAAGGTCGGCTCTACTGTTCAGTTGAGCTACGTAGACCAGAACCGCGAGAACATCGACCCGGAGCAGACTGTCTGGGAGGTAGTCTCCGACGGCCTGGATTACATCCACGTCGGCCAGAACGAAATGCCTTCCCGCGCGTACCTGTCCGCGTTCGGCTTCAAGGGCCCGGACCAGCAGAAGCCTTCCAAGGTGCTGTCCGGTGGTGAGCGCAACCGCCTGAACCTGGCGCTGACGCTGAAGCAGGGCGGCAACCTGATCCTGCTGGATGAGCCGACAAACGACCTGGACGTTGAGACCCTGTCCTCCCTGGAGAACGCTCTGCAGCAGTTCCCGGGCTGTGCCGTGGTCATCTCGCACGACCGCTGGTTCCTGGACCGCACCTGTACCCACATCCTGGCTTGGGAGGGCAACGTTGCCGAAGGCCAGTGGTACTGGTTCGAGGGCAACTTCGAGGACTACGAGAAGAACAAGGTGGAGCGCCTCGGCCCGGAAGCTGCACGTCCGCACCGCGTGACGCACCGCAAGCTGACCCGCTAGTCGGGAAGCACGCTAAAGCAGCTCGGCGGCGCAGGCTAACTAAATGGCCTGCGCCGCCTTTCTCGCTTAAACCGTGTAACAACGTGAACCTGTGTGAACGATGTGGCAGTATTGGTTCACGAAACAAAAGTTATCTGTGAGGCTTTAAGCGAGGTTTGAAACGCAATGCCCTTCATCGAACACGAGGCCACCGGAACTCGCTGGCACACTTGCCACCGCGAGCTCCGCTGGTCCGACTTCGACCAATACCAGCACGTCAATAACGCCAAGTATCTGGAATTCGGCCAGGACGCGCGGATGGTCTTCCTCAAAGACGTGCTGATGGAAATGGACATTGCTGTTCCTCCGATGTTCGCGCGCCACACCACCATCGACTATCCATTCCCGCTGTCGCCGGGGGAGTCGGAAGTGGCCGTAGCCTCCTACTTCATCGACGTCGGGCGCAAATCCTGCACCATGCGCCAGGTTGTCCAAGACTCCGTCGGGCGGATCACCTGCACCATCGACGCGGTTATGGTGGGTATCGACGTGATGACCGGTAAGTCCCGCGAGTGGAGCGAGCAGGACATCGACAACATCAACCAGTTCTTGATTCCGGAGGACCACGAGGTGGTCACTGACCGCGCCACCACTGCCGCGCGCTTCTAATCCGAGCCGGATAACTGGCGCGCCTTCAACTTCCGTGCTGACCCGCTGACCCGCAAGCGCCCAGCCCACGCGAGCTTCAGCCTTGGGGAGGGCTAAGGTGGGGGAACTATGGGCGTCACAATCGATCTACAGGGAACAATTGATTCGCGATCCGCGACCGCGGCCGTGAGTGCTATGCGGCGCGCGGGAGCGGTAATGAAGCGTGCGCTGGTGATGGATCCGGGTGCGCTGGTGCGGTTGAGCGCTGTGGGGGAGCGGTCGACGGATCTTTTTATTTCGACGCCCCTAGGCTGCGTTGCTTCCGTGCGAGTGCCCGGACAGGTAGGCGGCGCCGGCACGGTGGCATACGCCAGCGACGCACTGGAGGCGATCGTCGCGTTTGAACCCGGCCAGCAAGCCCTCGACCTGGGCGCGGACATGGATCTGATGTGGGTGGGCTCGCCGCCTCCGCAGCAGGGCTTCGAGCTGATTGACACGGTTCCGGGGGACGTGGTGCGCGGCTTGCACGCGGATATGGCCTCGGAAAATGAGGCAAACTCCGGGCCGATGGGCATCGCGCGCAGCTTGCTAGAACAGCAGGTTCTCACAGTGCAGCGCGGTAATGACGCCACCGCCTCTGTCGCACTGGAGGGGCGAACCATCGCGGCACTTGGCGGCCTGCGGCTGGTTCCGGAGCCGGGGGAGAAACTGCGGGACTATGACTATGTGCGCGTGAGCGCCAGCGGATCGTGGATTCGGGTGGATGCGCTGGTCGGCAGCGTGTACGCGCCACGCCCCGGTGGGCTGGCGCGGGTGCCCGGGCCACGCTAGAGGTTTGGGGAGCCGCCGCACGCGGGCCGCTGCGACGTGAGCGATTTAGGAACCGGCGTACATGTCGTAGCCCAACTTGGTGCTCATGACCACGACAACGACGAGCAGCGCGATGCGGACAAAGCCGGTTCCCTTGGAAAGTACCAGGCGCGCCCCAATTTGCGCTCCCGCCACATTGAAGACCGCCAGGCCGAGGCCCAGCAGCCAAAGCACGTGACCGCCGATGGCGAACACGGTTAGCGCGCCCAGGTTCGTGGCGATGTTGATGACCTTCGCCAGTGCGGCGGATTCCACGAAGGACCTGCTAAGAAGCGCGGTGAAAACGATAATGAGAAACGTGCCCGTACCCGGACCGAAGAAGCCGTCGTAAGTGGCGATAGCTCCCACCGCGAACAGCGCGATGAGCCAACGGCGACGGCTCTGCGATGGAGCGCGTTGGGGTGTGCCAAAGCTGGGTTTGAGGGCGACATACGTGCCAACCGCAAGCAAGAGAACAATCACCAGAGGTCGCAGAACCTCGGAGCTGAGCGCTGCTACCAGCAGCGCACCAGAGGCCGAGCAGGCGAAAGCCAGCGGAACCCCATAGGCCACCAGGCGCCGATCGATCTTTTGGCGAATATCAGAGGATCGGAGCATGCGCGTGGCAGCCGAAGAAGTGCCAAAAACCGCCGCGAGTTTGTTCGTCGCCATTGCCGAGGCTTCGGGGGTCGCGGGTGCGACGATCAAAATGAGGGGGATGAGGACGAGGCCACCGCCGCCGACGATGGCATCAATCAGACCAGCGACGAAGGATCCCACTGCGAGGACTGAAAACGCCTCGACTGAAAGGTCGGCTAACACCGTTAGAACTGATCGGGGGTGTTGACCAGCATGTGTGCGACCCGTTCCATGTGCTCCCACATGGCCGCACGGTGTGCGTCGGGGAGCTGTTCCTTGTCGATGGTGGCCATGGCGTTACCCATGAGCTCTAGCCAGCGGTCGCGGGCGGCCGTATCGATGCGGAAGGGGGCGTGGCGCATCCGCAGGCGCGGGTGGCCGCGGCGAGCGTCGAATTCCGCAGGGCCGCCCCAGTACTGCACCAGGAACCAGCGCAGTCGATCCTCGGCGCCTTCGAAATCCTGTTCCGGGTACATCGGCGCGAGGATATCGTCGGTGCGAACCTGGCGATAGAACTCGTGCACGATGGCGCGGAAGGTCTCTTCGCCAACAGCGTCGTAGAAGCTAGAAGTCATGCCTCCAACCATATCTGTTCTGTTAATGCGGGCGGGGCAGGTTGGGCGCGGCCACGGCCGTAGGGACGCAGCCGGGCGGCTACTTTCCCGCCGCGTCGAATGCGCGGGCAGCCTTGGCGCGCGCTACCCGGTCGCGCCCCTCGGAGAGCACGCGTCGCAGGCCACTTGGGGTGTCCTCTGCCTTCACCAGTTCGGCGATGGCGGCATCCGTGGCGTCGCTGTGATCCCAGGAGGGGTAGATGCCCTCCAGGGTACGCAGAGCCATCTCCGAGTTCAGGGACTTCCACCACTCCACGGCGTGGGCAACGTAATCGGCGCTGAATTGCTGCAACAAGTCGGCGTGGCCGACGTGTACCAGGCCTGCGTTGCGGTGGCGCAGGCTCAGGTTGCTTTGCTGCGGGGCCTCCACGGTCAGGGCGCGCCAGACCTGCTGCTTGGTCTGCTCATCCGGCACGGAGGAGCGCGCCTGCAGTGCCAATGCCGCTCCGCTGGAGGACTTGTCCTGGGCCTCCTCGGCGGCAATGCGTGCTTCCACCTGCTCGGCGGTTTCGCCGGTGGCGCGAGCCGCGGCGGTCAGCGCAATGATGATCGCCCAGCGCAGGTCCTGATCCACGTCCAGTCCTGGGATCACCTCGGCGGCGTCAACCTCGCCCAAC
Source organism: Corynebacterium sp. c24Ua_83 (assembly GCF_039907245.1). Lineage (NCBI taxonomy): Bacteria > Bacillati > Actinomycetota > Actinomycetes > Mycobacteriales > Corynebacteriaceae > Corynebacterium > Corynebacterium sp. c24Ua_83. Next base: position 8,503 of record NZ_JASBOI010000012.1, read on the forward strand.
AGCGCGCGCAGCACGCCTGCGGACTCCGCAGAGTGCACGCAGCCCACGTAGGCGCGGATGAACGCCAGCTGAGCCGGGCCTTCGGTCTCGCGCGCTGCAGCAAGGAAGGCCTCGCGCAGCTGCGCCCAGCTCTGGTCCGCCCAGTCCGGGTCTGCGTAGTTTGCAGCCGCCGCGCGGGCCTGGGCCAGAATCTGCTCCAGCACTGCCAGCTCGGTTTCCTCAGCCGCGCCGCCGGCAACCAGGCCGATAAAGTCGCGCGCCCGCATCTGCGCGTTGCGGGTCATCTGCCACGCCGCGGACCACACCAGGGCACGCGCCATCGGATCTGTGATGCGCACGATGTTCGGCTTGCCGGCTCCAGCTCCGTCGCTATCACTGTCGCCGACCGCAGTTGCCAGGGATCCCTCATCCAGCGCCATGTTTCCGTAGGCCAGATCGTCGTCGTTGACCAGCACCAGGTCGCCAGCGGGCACGCCCGCCAGCTCCGGAACTTCGGTCCGCTCGCCGGAAATATCCAGCTCAACGCGCTTGGTGCGCTTCAACACATCTCCGTCAAAGCCATACACGCCCACGGCAATGCGGTGGGTGCGGGTCTCGCCTGCGCCAGGCTGCGCGCCGGACTGCTCCACCGCGAAGGAAGTGTAAGCCCCGTCGTTTACCTCAAAGACCGGAGTCAGGGTGTTGATGCCCGTCGTGCGCAGCCACTGGTCCGACCAGTCGGAAAGGTCGCGCCCCGAAGCCTTCTCCAGCGCCCCCAACAGGTCCGCGAACGTTGCGTTATCCCAGGCGTGTGCCGCGAAGTGCGCGCGGATGCCCGCGAAGAACTCCTCCAGCCCCACGTAGGCCGCCAGCTGCTTCAGCACGCTTGCGCCCTTGGCGTAGGTAATGCCGTCGAAGTTCGCCTCCACCGTCTCGATGTCGCCCGCGTCGGAGAACACCGGGTGGGTGGAGGACAGCTGATCCTGCGCATACGCCCACGCCTTCTCCTTGCTGTTGAAGGTCACCCACGCAGTGTCGTACTTCGTGGCCCCCGCCTGGCTCATGGCGGCTGACCAGGTGGCGAAGGATTCGTTCAGCCACAGGTCGTCCCACCACTTCATCGTCACCAGGTCGCCGAACCACATGTGCGCCAGCTCGTGCAGGATCGTATCCGCACGGCGTTCGTACTGGTAGTGGCTGGCCGCGGAGCGGAAGACGTACTCGTCGCGGATCGTCACCGCACCCGCGTTCTCCATGGCACCCATGTTGTATTCGGGGCAGAAGATCTGGTCGTACTTGTAGAACGGGTAGCCGATGCCGAACTTATCCGCGTAGTAGTCGAAGCCCTGCTTGGTCACCTCGAACAGCTCGTCGGCATCCAGGTTCTCCGCCAGCGACTGGCGGCAGTACAGCGCCAGCGGCACACGCATCTCCCCGCTGGTCTGCAGGTTCTTTTCCTTCGCCGCCGCGGACTCGGGGTGCTCGGTGATCGTGCCGCGCCACTCGTCGCGCACCACGTGCCACGGGCCTACGCAGAACGCAATGAGGTAGGTCGACAGCAGGTAATCCACGGTCGCACTGTGCTTTTTCTTATTGACGCCCTCAGCCTCCGCCACGGAAACCTCATTGTTCGTCACCACGGTCCACTCGGCTGGCGTGGTGAGCTCAACGTCATAGGTCGCCTTGATGTCCGGCTGGTCGAAGCAGGCGAAGACCCGCTTGGCGTCCGCCGTCTCGAACTGGGTGTACATGTAGGCCTGGTCGTCGCTGGGGTCGAAGAAGCGGTGCAGACCCTGGCCCGTGGTGGAGTACGGAATTTCCGCCTCCACCAGCAGCTCATGCTGGCCACTAGACAGGCCTTCGAGCGGTATGCCCGTAGTGGCGTCATAAGTAAAGTCCCCAAGCTCAGCGCCATCGAGCTCCACCCGCGACAGCGAGTCCGCACGCAGGTCCAGGAAGGTCGATCCAGTGCCGGAGGTGAAGGTGATGCGGGTCAGCGAGCGGAAGTGCTTGTTCTCGGGCTTCTCGCCGCCGGAAAGATCCAGCTGGATGGTGTAGTGAACATCGCTGATGAGGCTAGCGCGATGCTCGGCCTCGGTACGGGTTAGGTTGATGGAAGTCATGCAGACCACCCTAGTAGGCGCGCCGGACAGGGTTCCCGCGCCATGGCTAGAGTGGGGAACATGACCGATACAAAGAACCAGACCGTAACCATGTTCTTCGACGCCATCTGCCCCTTCGCCTGGGTAACCAGCCGCTGGCTGATGGAGGTCCAGGAGGTTCGCGACGTGGAGGTGAAGTTCCAGCCGATGAGCCTCTCCGTCCTGAACGAGGGGCGCGACCTGGACCCTGACTACCGCGAGAAGATGGATGCCGCGTGGGCGCCGGCGCGCGTGGCCACCGCAATTTGGCAGCAGCACCCGGAGAAGCTCTCCGCCTGGTACACCGCCATCGGCACCAAGATCCACAACGAGGAGCGTGCCGATGCAACCGATCCGCACGGCTACGACGAACTGATCGCCGAGGCTCTGGAAGAGGCTGAGCTGCCCGCCGAGCTGTCCAAGGTGGGCCACCTGGCTGCCGACGATGAAGACTCCGTTGACGCGCCGCTGCGCGAATCCCAGGACAAGGCGATCGAGTTGGTGGGCGACGAGGTCGGCACCCCGGTCGTGCAGCTGGGCGACGTGGCCTTCTTCGGGCCGGTCATCACCCGCATCCCGCGCGGGGAAGAGGCAGGCAAGATGTTCGATGCCTCCGTGACCCTGGCGGCGAACCCGCACTTCTTCGAGCTGAAGCGTTCCCGCACCGAAGCGCCGGTCGCGGAGTAAGGCATCCGCGGTAGAACACTTGCGGAGTAGCGCCCGCCGGCAGCCGGCAACCGGCTAGACTGGCAGCATGCGTATTTACCTAGGTGCAGATCATGCCGGTTTTGAGATGAAGAACGTGATCAAGGATCACTTGACCTCCAGGGGCTTCGAGGTTGTGGACTGTGGCGCCCACACCTACGACGCGAACGACGACTACCCGGCGTTCTGCATCGCAGCGGCCAAGTCCGTGGTGGAAGACGAGGGCTCGCTGGGCATCGTGCTCGGCGGTTCCGGCAACGGCGAGCAGATCGCTGCCAACAAGGTTCCGGGCGCCCGCTGTGCGCTGGCGTGGTCCGTGGAGACCGCAAAGCTGGCCCGTGAACACAACAACGCCCAGCTGATCGGGCTGGGCGGTCGTATGCACTCCGAGGAGGAGGCGCTGGCGATTGTCGATGCTTTCGTCACCCAGCCGTGGTCCGAGGCAGAGCGCCACCAGCGCCGCATCGACATCCTGGCTGAGTACGAGCGCACGGGCGAGGCCCCCGCTCTGCCGGAGAGCTAAAGAATTACTTCTCCTCGAGATCCACTCGCGAGGTCTACTTCTGCGCGGTGGTGCCCGACGAGGTCGGGGCGCCATCGCGTTTTTGCTGCCATTCCTTGACCACGTTGGAATCCCATAGGGTCAGCCCGTTGTACTTGGCCACTGGCCGGGGCGCGCGACCGCGGCCTGCATAGCTGGTGAAGGTGCCACGAGCTGTGCCGGAGTACTCAGCGCACTGTGATGCGGTCCAGAGCTCCGTGCCGGTGTTTTTGTCGACGATAATTGGTTCCATAAAACTAGAATGTACCGCCGATAAGTAACCCATACAATTAGCATCGCGCATTTGCTACACCTGCATACCCCCGCAACCATGCAGGTTGTAGGCTATTTCTGCTAGCAGTGCTGGGGCGATTTTGCTGGATAGCGGGGTGTATGGTGTAACATCGCACAACGTAACGGAAGCTAGCTTCCAATGGGAATGTCGTATAGTGGCTAATACCTCAGCCTTCCAAGCTGAAGACGCGGGTTCGATTCCCGTCATTCCCTCCAATCTTTTTAGGCAGTTCCCCCGAGCGCAGGCGAGCGCAACGACGGGGGAGCTGCCGTTTTGTATTTCCAGGTAGCCAGCCAGTAAAGTAGCGGGCGCAACGTCCCTTCGGGGCATGCAAAGATCGGGATATGGCGCAGTTTGGTAGCGCACTCGCTTTGGGAGCGAGGGGTCGCAGGTTCAAATCCTGTTATCCCGACATTTTTTATCTTCGCCCTTTTTCTTTGTGACGCCACCCTGCGGTTCGTCGCATTGAAAAGGTGAAATGGGGGTTCGCAGTTCGGATCGGTGGGGGATTCGGTGATCCGCTTCGTAGCCAGGGAGCCTGAAAACCACACCCCAGCGTGATGCGCCTGGCGATGGTTCTATAAAATTGAGCACCGACCGTAAAAGCGCTGCGAGATGAACGAGAGACCGCGGTGCCAAAGAAGCTATTAATACACAGGAGTGTGCATTCGTGAAGAGCTCTGTAGAAAAGCTGAGCGCCACCCGCACCAAGCTGACGATTGAGGTTCCATTCGAGGAGCTTAAGCCAGAGTTCGACAAGGCCTACGCAACCCTCGCGCAGCAGGTAAACATGCCGGGCTTCCGCAAGGGCAAGGTTCCGGCGAAGATTCTGGAAGCTCGCCTGGGCCGTGGCGTTGTCCTGGATCAGGTCATCAACGAGATGCTGCCTTCTCGTTACAGTCAGGCTGTCGAGGAGAACGACGTGAAGGCCCTCGGCCAGCCGGAGATTGAGATCTCCGAGCTGGAGGATGGCAAGCACATCACCTTCACTGCAGAGGTCGACGTTCGCCCAGAGATCGAGGTTCCGGACTTCTCCGCCATCTCCGTTGAGGTTGCGCCGCTGAAGGCTGACGACGAGGCCATCGACGCAGAGCTGAAGAACCTGCAGGCTCGCTTCGGCACCCTGAAGCCGGCTGACCGCGCGGTGAAGAAGGGCGACTTCGTCTCCATCGACCTGTCCGCCACCATCGACGGCGAGACTGTCGACGAGGCCACCACCGAGGGCCTGTCCCACGAGGTCGGCAACGATTCCCTCATCGAGGGACTGGATGACGCGCTGGTCGGCATGAAGGAGGGCGAGGAGTCCACCTTCACCTCCAAGCTGGTTGCCGGCGAGCACGCCGACGAAGAGGCTGAGGTTACCGTCAAGCTCGGTTCCGTCAAGGAGCGCGAGCTGCCGGAGTTGGACGACGACTTCGCACAGCTGGCTAGCGAGTTCGACACCCTGGACGAGCTGAAGGAGTCCCTGAAGGGTCAGGTCGAGCAGCAGCTGAAGAACACCCAGGCCGGCGAGATCCGCGACAAGGTTCTGGCCGAGGCTCTGGAGCAGACCGAGTTTGAGCTCCCGGAGGGTGTTGTCAAGGAGCAGGTCGACGCACAGATCCAGCAGATCATCCAGCAGTTCGGTGGCGACGAGAAGGTCTTCGAGTCCATGCTGGCTGCCCAGGGCATGACGCGCGAGAAGTTCGAAGAGGATGCACGCAGCTCCGCTGAGGATTCCGTGCGCACCCAGCTGTTCCTGGACGCAGTTGCGGACAAGGAGCAGCCGGAGGTTTCTCAGGAAGAGCTGATGGATCACATCGCCTTCACTGCAAACCAGTACGGCATGGATCCGAACCAGTTCATCATGCAGCTACAGCAGGCCGGCCAGCTGGGCAGCCTGTTCGCTGACGTCCGCCGCGGCAAGGCTCTGGCGCTGAACATCGCCCGTACCTCTGTGAAGGACACCGACGGCGCAGATGTTGATCCGAAGGAGTACTTCGGTGACGTTGAGGCCGAGGCTGAGAAGGCCGACAAGGCTGAGGCTGACAAGGCGGATAAGGCCGAGGAGAAGCCGAAGAAAGCTCCTGCCAAGAAGTCCACCGCGAAGAAGTCGACTGCCAAGAAGGGCACGGCCAAGAAGTCCACTGCGAAGAAGAGCACGGCCAAGAAGTCGACCGTGAAGAAGTCCACTGCCAAGAAGACCACCAAGAAGGCAGCGGAGAAGAAGGAAGACTAAGAGTTTTCCCTGACCGCCGGGACCTCTACGCGAGGTTCTGGCGGTTTTCTTTTTGCCCCGCCAGTCCCGTACCCGCTCCGGTGCGCAGCCACACCGTGCGCTGACAGCGAACAACCCCACCGGAAGGCACGCTTTACCGACGGGTGTGACTAGGCTGGGGCGCATACAAAAGTGAACTTTCGTAATACTTTCGGCAAGGAGCGAAGTTGAGTTCGGAAACCCCAAACCATAGAGACTCAGTCTACGAGCGCCTGCTGCGCGAGCGAATCATCTTCCTGGGCAGCCAGGTGGACGATGAAATCGCCAACGAGCTGTGCGCCCAGATTCTGCTGCTGTCCGCAGAGGATCCGACGCGCGACATCAGCCTGTACATCAACTCTCCCGGTGGCTCCGTCACCGCGGGTATGGCGATCTACGACACGATGAAGTATGCGCCGTGTGACATCGCTACTTACGGGATGGGCCTGGCGGCGTCCATGGGCCAGTTCCTGCTTTCCGCAGGCACAAAGGGTAAGCGCTACGCCCTGCCGCACGCCCGCATCATGATGCACCAGCCGTCCGCAGGCGTGGGCGGCACCGCCGCCGACATCGCCATCCAGGCGGAGCAGTTCGCCTACACCAAGCGGGAAATGGCGGAGCTGATCGCGGAGTTCACCGGCCAGACCGTTGAGCAGATCACCAAGGATTCCGATCGCGACCGTTGGTTCACTGCCCAGCAGGCCAAGGAATACGGTTTCGTCGACCACGTCATCACCTCTGCGAAGGAGAGCTAAGACATGTCAGAGATGCAGATGCCAGAAATGCGATACATCCTGCCGTCGTTCGTGGAGCACTCCAGCTACGGCGCGAAGGAATCCAACCCGTACAACAAGCTGTTCGAGGAGCGCATCATCTTCCTGGGCACCCAGGTGGACGACGCTTCCGCCAACGACATCATGGCGCAGCTGCTGGTGCTGGAGGGGCTGGACCCGGACCGGGACATCACGATGTACATCAACTCTCCCGGCGGTTCCTTCACCAGCCTGATGGCGATCTACGACACGATGCAGTACGTCCGCCCGGACGTGCAGACCGTGTGCCTCGGCCAGGCCGCCAGCGCCGCTGCCGTGCTGCTGGCCGCCGGTACCCCGGGCAAGCGCGCTGCTCTACCGAACGCCCGCGTGCTGATCCACCAGCCCGCCACCGGCGGTGTGCAGGGCCAGGTTTCCGACCTGGAGATCCAGGCCAAGGAGATCGAGCGCATGCGCAAGCTGATGGAGGAGACCCTGGCGCGCCACACCGGCAAGTCCGCCGAGCAGGTACGCATCGACACCGACCGTGACAAGATCCTGACGGCCGAGGAGGCCAAGGAGTACGGCATCGTCGACCAGGTCTTCGACTACCGCAAGTTGTCGGCGCAGAACTAGCGCCCGGCAAACACTAGCGACCCGCGGGGCTTTCAGCTTCCGCGGGGTTTTTGGTGTGGCGCAGTAGAATTGAAGGCCTACGAGGGTGCTAATCTAGCTGTCCCGCAAGTTACCCGATCCAAGAAAGCCTGATGTCCCGCATGCCTGAAAGCGCAGAGCTCCTGAAGTGCTCCTTCTGTGGAAAGAGCCAGAAGCAGGTCCGCAAGCTGATTGCCGGCCCTGGTGTTTACATTTGCGACGAATGCATCGAGCTTTGTAACGAGATCATCGAAGAGGAGCTGCTGGCCGTCGATCCTGCGGAGAGCTCCGCGAAGCTGCCGAAGCCTGCGGCGATTGCAGAGTTCCTGGATAGCTACGTGATCGGCCAGGACGAGGCTAAGCGCACGCTGGCCGTTGCCGTGTACAACCACTACAAGCGCATCCAGGTCGAGGAGTCGAACGCCGCCGCTCGCCGCTCCGACGACGAGGTGGAGCTGGCGAAGTCCAACATTCTGATGCTGGGGCCGACCGGTTCGGGCAAGACCTATCTGGCGCAGTCGCTCGCTCGAATGCTCGATGTGCCTTTCGCCATTGCGGACGCCACCAGTTTGACCGAAGCCGGCTACGTCGGTGAAGACGTAGAGAATATCTTGCTGAAGCTTCTCCAGGCCGCCGACTTTGACGTGGTGAAGGCCCAGCGCGGCATCATCTACGTCGACGAGGTGGACAAGATCTCCCGCAAGTCGGAGAACCCGTCCATCACCCGCGACGTGTCCGGCGAGGGCGTGCAGCAGGCTCTGCTGAAGATCCTGGAAGGCACCGTTGCCGCCGTTCCGCCGCAGGGCGGCCGCAAGCACCCGAACCAGGAGTTCATCCAGTTCGACACGAAGAACGTGCTGTTCATCGTGGCGGGTGCGTTCTCCGGGTTGGAGAAGGTCATTTCCGAGCGCCGCGGCAAGAAGGGCCTGGGCTTCGGCGCGGAGATCAGCGCGAAGTCCGAGGAAGATCCGAACCCGTTCCAGTTCGTGGAGCCGGAGGATCTGGTGAAGTTCGGTCTGATCCCCGAGCTAATCGGCCGCCTGCCAGTGCTGACTCACGTTGGCCACCTGGATGAGGACGCCCTCGTGCGCGTACTCACGGAGCCGAAGAACTCCCTGGTGCGCCAGTACCAGCGCCTGTTTGACATGGACGGCGTGCGCCTGACCTTCGAGGACGAGGCGCTGCGGGAGATCGCCCAGAAGGCGCTGGCGCGCGAGACCGGCGCCCGCGGCCTGCGGTCCATCATGGAAACCCTGCTGCTGCCGACCATGTTCGCCATTCCGGAAGATGAGGAAACCGGAGAGGTCATCATCACCGGCGCCTGCGCCCGCGGGGAGGCGGAACCGACCCTGCTGACCCACGAAGAGGTCGCCAGGCGGGATAAGAAGAGCGCCTAGTCGTGATATAGGTCCGATGGCGCCGAGGGGGCGTCATCAACCTCTTCATCCTCATGTCGCGCGTGGTTGTAGAGCGACGCGGCGACCGAGGTACCAATCACCGAAGAATGCGAAGCGTGGGTGTACGACGCGCCCTGGTTGGTGGGCATCGTGGTGGTGAGGAAAGCGATGACCGCATCGCACGTCAGGGTGCGCAGGCCGTCCTCGTTTTCGGGGGTGTTGGAATCCATGCCGTACAGGGCGTGGAACGTCGGGCCTTGGGTGACGGCGAAGGAGCACAGCGCAGTGATGAGTGCATAGGTATCCTCCGCGGACACACCGCTGCGGAAGGCACCAATATCGTGGCCGCGCATCAGCACGCGATCTAGGTGCAGCACCACCGGGGAATCCTCCAGCACACCGACGCGGTGGACGAGCTCCGGATCGCTCAGCAGGTTCTCCGCCACGATCAGGCGCACTGCGTCCGGGTGGGTGGCAAAGCGCGTGTAGGTGGCGGCGACGAGCTTGCGCATCTCGCGGACCGGGGAGTTATCCATCTCCGGGTTGTCATAACCATTTAGCGGCACGGGCCAGATGGAGGAGTGGGCATAACGCAGCGCCTCCTCGTATAGGCGGGCCGGGGAATTCAGCAGCTCGCAGTTGTGCGGCAGGCGTGCAGCCTGGGCGATCGCGGCCAGGTGCTCCGGCGTGAATGCGGCACCGACCCGAATGGCGATAGTCACGGCGGTGTTCATGGTCTGGATGTACTGCTGTTCGCCGAGGCCATACCAGGCCGCAGAGGCGGGAAGGTGGGGCTTATTCTGCACCAATTCAGTTTATCTATGAAGAAGCCGAACCTGCAGCACTGTGCAGCTAATCCAGGCTCGTGCGGGGGTGGCTGGAAGTAAGAGTGTAGTGAGAGTGCAGGGTGTCGGGCAGGTTATTACAGTGGGGAGAGGATTTAAGAAAACTCTCACCAACGCATTGCTTAAGGAGCCCCGCGTGACCACCAATAACCAGAATGCCGTTACCGTCACCGTCACGGGTGCCGGCGGCCAGATCGGCTACTCCCTGCTGTTCCGCATCGCCAAGGGGGAGGTCTTCGGCGACCGCGTAGTGAACCTGCGCCTGCTGGAGACCGAGCAGGGCCTGCAGGCCGCCCGGGGCGTGGCCCTGGAGCTGGCCGACTGCGCCTTCCCGCTGCTGGGGGAGGTCACCATCACCTCCGAACTCGACGAGGGCTTTAAGGATGCCAACGCAGTCTTCCTGGTGGGTGCCAAGCCCCGCCAGAAGGGTGAGGAACGCGCCGACCTGCTGGCCGCCAACGGCAAGATTTTTGGCCCGCAGGGTAAGGCGATCGCGGAGCACGCCGCCGATGATGTTCGCGTGATTGTCGTCGGCAACCCGGCGAACACCAACGCTGCGATCGTTGCGGCCCACGCAGAGGGCCTCGACCCGCGCCGCGTTACCGCCCTGACCCGCCTGGATCACAACCGTGGCCTGGCGCAGGTGGCGGACAAGCTGGGTGTGGCCGTGCGCGACCTGAAGAACATGACCGTCTGGGGCAACCACTCCGCCTCGCAGTTCCCGGACGTTGCGGAGCTGACGCTGAATGCCGAGAAGGTCGCCGACAAGCTGGATGCAGCGTGGGTAAACGACGAGTTCATCCCGCGCGTAGCTAAGCGCGGCGCGGAGATCATCGAGGTCCGCGGGCGCTCCTCGGCAGCCTCCGCAGCCAGCGGCGCGCTGGATCACATGCGCGACTGGGTGAACGGCACCGCTGAGGGCGACTGGGTTTCCGTCGCACTGCCTTCCGACGGCTCCTACGGAATCCCGGAGGGCCTGGTGTTCTCCTTCCCCTGCCGCTCCGTCAACGGCGAGTGGGAGATCGTGCAGGGCCTGGAGATCAGCCCGGCGCAGCAGGAGCGCATCGACGCAAACATCAAGGAGCTGCAGGAAGAGAAGGCCGCCGTTGTGGAGGCTGGCCTGCTGTAGTTTGCCGTAGTTTTTCTGTAGTTTCCTAAGGAAAAACTTTTTTCTGCATATCGCCACCCGGCCGCCTGGTCGGGTGGTTTTATGTTAGGCATGACCAATCCCACAGCCCCGATCCACTCCCAACCACTCCAGCACTCGCTTTTCAGCCAGCTCACCGCCCGCGCCGGGTGGCTGTTGCCCGCGATCCCCGAGCCGGTTCTGCGGATCTTCGGCTCCCGCACCAACTCCGACGGTGATCGTCTGGATTCCGACGTGCGCGCCTCCAGCCTGGTCACCGACCTGATGCACCCGGCGGACTATTCTCAGCAGTCCGTCGAGGCCACCCGCGCGGTTGTGGAGGATGCTGCGTACATGGCCGGCGGGCACGTCACCCAGGTCGGCTCCGTGGTGGAGGAGCGGATCCGGGGCGTGCGCGTGCGCCACTACCGTCCCACCGGTGCGGTCTCGCCGGACGAGGACCTGCCCACCCTGGTGTACTTCCACGGCGGCGGCTGGGTGGTCGGCTCCCTCGATTCGCACGATTCCACCTGCCGCTGGCTGTGCGAGGCCGCCCGCGTGGCCGTGCTCTCCGTGGACTACCGCCTGGCCCCGGAGCATCCTTTCCCCGCCGCGCCGGACGACTGCTGTGACGTGGTTGATGCCGCGATGGCGGGCGAGGTTAAGGGCGTCAATAAGAATAAGGTGGCCGTCGGCGGCGACTCCGCGGGAGGCAACCTGGCCGCCGTGGTGTGCCTGCGCCGTAAGCGCGAAGGGCGGGAACAGCCGCGTGCGCAGCTGCTGTTTGTGCCGGTTACGGACCTTTCCAGGCTGGATACGCCCAGCCACAAGGAGTTCTCCAAGGGGTACTTCCTTACCCAGGCGCACATGCAGTGGTATCGCGACCAGTACCTCGCCGATGACGTGCAGCGGCTGGACCCGGATGTGTCACCTCTGCTCGCCGAGGACGTCAGCGGTGTGGCTCCGGCCTATGTCGCCGTCGCTGGCTTTGATCCGCTGCGCGACGAGGGCACGGCCTATGCCGAGAAGCTGCGGGAGGCGGGTGTGCCCGTTTCTTTCCGACGCCACCCCGGCCTGATCCACCCCTTCGTGAATTCTTCGGGCGTGTGGCGTAACTCTGGGCGGGCGTTGGACGAGGCTGCCGGTGTGTTGCGGGCGGCGCTCGAGATGTAAATGCGCAGTGGGTGAGCGGGTGGTAGGCGGGTACTAGGAGGGGTGTATGCCCTGTCCGGGCCGTCTACTAGACTTGGCAGACGTGAGTGACTCCAGTTCTAAGGCAAATGGCTCTAACCCGATTGGTGCCGACCGCTCGGCACAGCTACCCGCGGCATGGGATCCCGCCGCAGTAGAGGAAAACCTCTACCAGGGGTGGGTGGATTCCGGCTACTTTAAGGCCGATCCTTCCAGCGATAAGCCGCCCTTCAGCATTGTGCTGCCGCCGCCGAACGTGACCGGCCAGCTGCACATGGGCCACGCGCTGGACCACACGCTGATGGATGCGATGGCTCGCCGCAAGCGCATGCAGGGCTTCGAGGTTCTGTGGCTGCCCGGCTCCGACCACGCGGGCATCGCCACGCAGACGAAGGTCGAGGCCAGCCTGAAGGAAACCGAGGACAAGGACCGCTTCGACTACGGCCGCGAGGCCTTCGTGGAGAAGGTCTGGGAGTGGAAGGATCAGTACGGCGGCGTGATCCAGCGCCAGATGCGCGCCATCGGTGATTCCGTGGATTGGTCGCGCGAGCGCTTTACCCTGGACGATGGCCTGTCCCGCGCCGTGCAGACGATGTTCAAGGAGCTTTTTGACGCCGGCTTGATCTACCGCGCGAATCGAATGGTGAACTGGTCCCCGGTGTTGCAGACTGCGATCTCCGACATCGAGGTTGTGTACTCCGACGACGAGGGCGAGCTGGTGAGCATCCGCTATGGCTCGCTGGACGATTCCGAACCGCACGTGGTCGTGGCCACCACTCGTGTGGAGACGATGCTGGGCGACGTGGCCGTTGCTGTGCACCCGGAGGACGAGCGCTACGCGGATCTGGTGGGAAAGACCCTGCCGCACCCGTTCCTGCCGGACCGGCAGATGATCGTGGTGGCCGACGACTACGTGGACCCGGAGTTCGGCACCGGTGCGGTGAAGATCACGCCGGCGCACGACCCGAACGACTTTGCGATGGGCCAGCGCCACGACTTGCCGATGCCGGTGATCATGGACGAGACCGGCCACATTGCGAACACCGGCACTGAGTTCGACGGCATGGAGCGCTACGAGGCGCGCGAGAAGATCCGCCTGGCGTTGGAGGAGCAGGGCCGCATCGTGGCCCGCAAGTTCCCCTACGTGCACAGCGTGGGCCACTCCGAGCGCTCCAAGGAGGCCGTGGAGCCGCGCTTGTCCGAGCAGTGGTTCGTCAAGGTTGACGAGCTGGCGAAGATGTCCGGCGATGCGATCCGCTCCGGCGATTCGGTGATCCACCCGTCCTCCCAGGAGCCGCGTTGGTTCGACTGGGTGGACGACATGCACGACTGGTGCATTTCCCGCCAGCTGTGGTGGGGCCACCGCATTCCGATCTGGTACGGCCCGAACGGTGAGATCGTGTGCTGCGGCCCGGACGACGAAGCGCCGACGGGCGAGGGCTGGCGCCAGGACGAGGACGTGCTGGACACCTGGTTCAGCTCCGCCCTGTGGCCGTTCTCCACGATGGGTTGGCCGGAGAAGACCCCGGAACTGGAGAAGTTCTACCCCACCAGCGTGCTGGTGACGGGCTACGACATTTTGTTCTTCTGGGTCGCCCGCATGATGATGTTCGCCACCTTCGCCTCCAAGCACACCCCTGAGGTGCTGGGCACGGGCAAGGATGACCGCCCGCAGATCCCGTTCAAGGACATTTTCCTGCACGGCCTGGTGCGCGACGAGCACGGCCGCAAGATGTCGAAGTCCCTGGGCAACGGCATCGACCCGATGGACTGGGTGCGCGACTACGGCGCGGATGCGCTGCGCTTCACCCTGGCGCGTGGCGCCAACCCGGGCTCCGACCTGCCGGTGGGTGAGGATGCCGCGCAGTCTTCCCGTAACTTCGCCACCAAGCTGTACAACGCCACCAAGTTCGCCCTGATGAACGGCGCGCGCGTGGGCGAGCTGCCCGCCCGCGAGATCCTGACGGATGCCGACCGCTGGATCCTGGACCGTCTGGAAGAGGTTCGCCAGCTGGTGGACGACGCGCTGGATCGCTACGAGTTCTCCCTGGCGAACGAGAACCTGTATCGCTTCGCCTGGGGTGAGTTCTGCGACTGGTATCTGGAGATCGCCAAGGTGCAGATCCCGCGCGATTGGGATAGCGCCACGGAGGAACAGGTCCAGCGGGGCATCAGCACCCAGATCGTGCTGGGCCGCGTGCTGGACGCGGTACTGCGCCTGCTGCACCCGGCCATGCCCTTTGTGACCGAGACGCTGTGGAAGGCGCTGACCGATGGGGAAGAGGGCTACTCCGACTCCCTGGTCACCGCCGAATGGCCGACCGCCGACCTCACCAACGGTGGGACGCAGACCGATGCCGATGCGGTACGCCGCATGGCGGACGTGGACAAGCTGGTCACCGAGCTGCGCCGCTTCCGTAGCGACCAGGGCGTGAAGCCCTCCCAGAAGGTGCCCGCCGCGCTGGATTTCGCTGCCGCTGACCTGGCGGACTTCGAGGAGGCCGTGCGATCCCTGGTGCGCCTGGAAATCCCGAAGGAAGGCTTCGCAGAGACTGCGTCCATTGAGGTCCGACTGTCCCAGGCAACCATCGCCGTGCAGCTGGATACCTCCGGCACCGTTGACGTTGCCGCGGAGCGCAAGCGCCTGGAGAAGGACCTCGCGGCAGCTCAGAAGGAGCTGGACAACGCAGCGAAGAAGCTGGGTAACGAAAACTTCCTGTCCAAGGCACCGGAGAAGGTCGTCGAAGGAATCCGCGAACGCCAGCGCGTCGCACAGGAGGAATTCGAGCGCATCACTGCCCGCCTGGAAGGCCTGCCAAAGGCATGAGCGACGACAAGAGTGCCGCCGGCAAAAGCTTCGAGGAAAAGGTCGGGGATAACTACCCGGAAGAGGTCACGCTCGATGAGGCAGGCCTAGCCCTGCCTATCGACGGTGTGGGGGCGGATGAGGCCGAGGTGGCGTCCGTACAAGAACGTCCCATTACGCCCGAAGACCTGGCCGTGCTGGCGGAGGTCGACGCGGAGCTGAACCAGCGCTGGCCGGAGACGAAGATCGACCCGACGCTCGAGCGCATCGAGATGCTCATGGACCTGCTCGGCCACCCGGAGCGTGCGTTCCCAGTGATCCACGTGGCGGGAACCAACGGCAAGACCTCTGTGGTGCGGATGATTGAATCGCTGATGCGCGCCTTCCACCGCCGTACCGGACGGACCACTAGTCCGCACTTGCAGATCGTCACCGAACGAATCGCCATCGACGGCAAGCCGCTGCACCCGCGCGACTACGTGGACACCTGGCGCGACATTCAGCCGATGGTGGAAATGGTGGATGCGAAGAGCCAGGCCGAGGGCGGCCCGCAGATGAGCAAGTTCGAGGTGCTGGTGGCCATGGCCTACGCGGCCTTCGCCGACGCGCCGGTGGACGTGGCCGTGGTGGAAACCGGCATGGGTGGCCGCTGGGACGCGACGAACGTGGTGAACTCCGACGTTGCCGTGATCACCCCGATAGGGCTGGACCACACGGACTACCTGGGCGACACGCTAGAGGACATCGCGGGTGAGAAGGCGGGCATCATCAAGGCCCGCTGGGATGCCGACGATCTGCTCACCCCGCCGGACAACGTGACCGTCGTCGCCGAGCAGGAGCCGGCGGCGATGCGCGTGCTGCTGGAAGAGGCCGTGGCGAAGGATTCCGCCGTCGCCCGCGCCGGGAGCGAGTTCGGTGTGGTCTCCAGCCAGATCGCCGTCGGCGGGCAGACCGTGACCATCTGCGGACTGGCTGGCGAGTACACAGACATCTTCCTGCCGCTCTCCGGCGAACACCAGGCACGCAACGCCGCCGTGGCCCTGGCTGCCGTGGAGGCATTCTTCGGGGCCGGAGCCGAGCGCCAGCTGGACGTGGACACGGTGCGGGAGGGCTTCGCCTCTGTCGCTTCGCCCGGGCGCCTGGAGCGCGTGCGCTCCACCCCGAGTGTGTTTATTGACGCCTCGCACAACCCCCACGGGGCGAAGGCCCTGGCTGCGGCCATCGACCGCGACTTCGAGTTCCGTCGGCTGGTCGGCGTGGTCGGCGTGCTGGGGGACAAGGATGCCCGCGGCATCCTGGCCGCCCTGGAGCCCGTGATGGACGAGGTCGTGGTGACGGAGGTGAACTCCCCGCGCGCCCTGCCGGTCGACGTGCTGGCCGAGTACGCGCGGGATGCCTTCGGCGAGGAGCGCGTGCACGTGGCCGCGAACCTGCCCGGAGCCGTGGAGATCGCCACCCAACTGGCCGAAGACGACGAGGACGGCGTGTTGTCCGGCGCTGGCGTGCTGATCACTGGCTCGGTGGTGACGGCCGGGGAGGCTCGGACGCTGTTCGGCAAGGAACCGGCGTAGGCGGCCAGGACAGGCGCCGGGACACTCGCCGGCGCCAGGAAAATTTTTTAAACGGAAGATCTACCAAGGAGCTGCACAATCGTGGCACAGAACCCGCACAACCGCAGTAAGGCTGGCGAGGACAGTGGGCAGAGTGGGCACAGTGGACAGGGCGAATTCGGCCCGCTGGGTCCCGGCCAGGCCCCGGCCAACGACCCGATGAAGGGCTTGCGCGGTGTGATGGCCGGAACGCACATCATGGAAGCCATCGTGATCCTGCTGGTGCTGACCGTCATCACCCGGGTGGATGCCGGTGCTTCCGCCACGACCTTCAACATGGCCTACGTGATCGGCCTGGGGGGTGCGATGATCGTCGCCGCCTTCCTGCAGAAGGCCAAGTGGGCCGACTGGTTGAACATTGCCCTGCAGGTGCTGGCGATCGCGGGCTTCATCGTGCACCCGGCGATGGGTGCGATGGGCGTGATCTTCGCTCTGTGCTGGTGGTACATCTACCACCTGCGCTCGAACCTGATGCGCCGCATGGAGCGCGGCCTGCTGCCCTCGCAGCACCTCGATGAGGAAGGTAACGTGCGGCGCCCGACTACCCCCGCCGACTAATCTTTGTGACGCCACATTCGCACCGTCTTTAACATCAGTAACACTCAACTGGGAATACCCTTAAATAGGGGTAAGTCTCCCGCTACCCCCGAATGTGGTTTATTATCCGGTGCATGACGTTAACGCGCCGTGCATTTTTCCGTTCTTCCACCGCTCTGGGGGCCGGCGTCGGTGGCTCTCTCCTCTTCGCCAACCGCAACAACATGGGGGTCTTCTCCTCCGCCGACGACGCACTCCCCGGTGCAGATCCCGCCGGAGCTGCCGGCGCACCGACCCCTGCCGAGCTAGAGGGCTTCACCGGGACGGGAATCGGCGTCAACCAAAAGGGCGAGCTACCCGGGGGCACCGGGTACCTCACCATCACCTTTGCGCCCGCAGCGACCGAGGCAGCGCAGGCGACCCTGCGCTTCGAGTTCCAGGACGGTCGCACCGAGGATCGCGTGGTGCAGCCCGAGGCGCACGACCGCGAGGGTGATGATTCCGCACTGAAGTCCGAACCGGTAGAGCTGCCCGAGGGTGCCACGGTCGTATGGCTGCCCGGCGAGGTTAACGACCCGGCGACGCGCCTGTTCCTCCACATTGTGGAGGCTCCGAAGGGGCAGGAAGAGCAGATCTTCGGCGCGGGCATTGCACCCTACGCTGCACCGATGGGCCTGCCCTCCAACCCGGCTGAACTGCAAAGCAGTCTGGCGACCGGAGCTGCGGGCCTGGCCGGCTCCCTGGCGCTGGCGGGCACCATCGCCGGAATCCTGCAGTCCAGTGGCCTGGCCAATCCGGGTGCTCCGGCTCCGGGTGGCGGCGCTGGCATCGGTGGCGCGAACGTGATCAACGGCCTGCGCGTGGTTTCCCGCCGCGAGTGGGGTGCCAACGAGTCGCTGATGGGGTGGACTCCCCGCTTCACCCGCGCGCAGCTCATTACTGTGCACCACACGGCGATGGCCACTCCTGCCAACGGCGACTACGCCGCGAACGTCCGCAGCATCTACGCCTTCCACGCCTCCCGGGCCAACGGCGGGCGCGGTTGGGGAGACATCGGCTACCACCTGCTGATTGCTCCGGATGGCACTGTGTTCCAGGGGCGCACCACCGGCACGGGTGGCCAGGCGGTCTTCCAGTCCGGCAGCTTGGGCGCATCGCCCATGTCCGTCACCGCAGGTCACGTGTACAACGCGAACGACGGCAATATTGGTGTGTGTCTGCTGGGGAACTTCATGCAGCAGGCTCCCACCCCGGCCGCCATCAACTCTCTTGTGCGCGTTCTCGGCCACCTGTGCCGTGGGTTGGGGCTAGACCCGCGCGGTAGCGTGCGCTACGTAAACAACGCGGCCCGCCTGAACTTGACCCGCCGCACGATCACCGGTCACCGCGACTGGGGCGACGTCTCCACTGCGACCGCGTGCCCGGGTGACCGTGCCTACGCACTGATGAATCAGGTGCGCAGCCGCGTATAGCGCCTGGGTGTTGCTGCGCTGTAGTGCCGTGACGCCACGTGTAGAATCACTGACATGACTGAACGCACTCTGATTCTGATTAAGCCCGACGGCGTTAAGAACGGCCACGTGGGCGAAATTATCTCCCGCATCGAAAAGAAGGGTCTGAAGCTCGTGGAGCTGGACCTGCGTACCGCTGACCGCGAGACCGCGGAGAAGCACTACGCTGAGCACGCCGATAAGCCCTTCTTCGGCGAGCTGGTGGACTTCATCACCTCCGCTCCGCTGGTTGCCGGCATCGTTGAGGGCGAGTCTGCTATCGCCGCTTGGCGTCAGCTGGCCGGTGGCACCCACCCAGTGGAGAAGGCCACCCCGGGCACCATCCGCGGCGATTTCGCTCTGACCGTTGGCGAAAACGTTGTTCACGGCTCCGACTCCCCGGAGTCCGCGGAGCGCGAGATCGGCATCTGGTTCCCGAACCTGTAAACAGCTGGAAAAAACCGCGGGCGCAGCGCGTCCGCGGTTTTTGCATATCAGGGGCTTTGATGAAGGCGAGGCGCGGCTTAGCCTCCGTGCCGCTCCTGGAAGTCTTGGGAGCCTTCCTTTGTCAGCGTGACCCATTTCCTCGCCCCATCGGTAGAGCGCAACTCCCGGATTTTCACAGCTTTGCCCTGCTCTACTAGCTTGTCCAGAGCTTCGTTCGCACTGCGAGTGGTCCATCCGTACCGCGAAAGATCCTCCTTCAAGGTATCGCTCAGGATCTGCAGCCCGCCCGGGACACATCGGCGGCAGTAGAGGAATGCCTGTAGCCACTCGGTGGGGTCCTCAATTCGCATCTCTCGCCCCAGTTTTTCCGGGTCGGTGTAGCGAGTGGGGCGCCAGGCGTCAAGAGTAACGACCCAGTACATCAACCCAACGGTGATCAGCGCGGCAATAGCGGCGAAGCCCCACCTGCCCTGGCTGCTAAACATGCTTGCGACCTGCGATATGCCGAATACGAGCGCAAGCACTAGCACTAAACGGCCTTCTTCCTTCCAACTGAAGGGGGTGCGGGCGGCTTCGGCGTCTGACTTCATGGGGGAGTAGTCGTTGCCGCGCACGCCGCCCCGCCGCAGGTAACGCCACCACACGACGCCAGCCAGGACGGCGGCGACGAGGATCCCCAGCGCTGGCAATGGTCCGGTGATCGGTGCGCAGAGGATGAACATCATCAGTCCGAAAATCAGCGAAATCACAAACTGCGCGGCTTTGCTGGGGCGCATGCCGTTTTGGACATCGGTGAGCACTGTCTGATCGAAGGCGACGGAGGGCGACGATGGGTTGGGCATGGCGTTCAGCGTAACAGTCGCGCACTTGAACACAGCGTTGTCGGATGGGTTGTCGGATGGATTCGAGACGATGTGAGACAATGGGGTACAGATCGGGTGCCCACAACGACGATGCGGCATGGCGATCAGGAAAACTTTGAAGACTTTAAAAGGAGATTTCGTGGCGACCATCAGCCCGGAAATTGCAGCTCAGGCTGCGAAAATTGATCGAGACAGTGTGGGGGAGAAGGTTCGCGTCCACACCGTTGCCAAGCAGTTGGGGATCCGCGCGACGGACTTCCTGGGTGTTCTGGCGGACCATGGCATTGAGGGGAAGAAGACGGCCTCGTCGCTGACTCAGGCGCAGGTCTTTTCTGTTTTGGACGCCCTCAGTGCCAGCTCCGAGCCATCTCAAGCAGACGAAAAGCCTGCGGAGGTAGAGGCTCCTGCGGCCGAGAAGCCGAAGAAGTCAGCTAAGAAGGCAGCGAAGAAGGCTACTAAGAAGTCTGCAAAGCAGACTGCGAAGAAGCGGACGAAGAAGTCCTCTGAGCCTGCTGAGCATGCCAAGCCCTCCAAGTCTGTCGAGCCTGCCGAGCAGAAAGAGCAGGTGGAGCAGGCTGTAGAGGATGCTACTGAGGTGGCTCCTGAAGCGGTTGCTGAGGAGACTTCTGAAAAGTCGGAGAAGAAGCCGGCCAAGCGAACCGCCAAGCGCTCTGTGAAGAAGACGGCGAAGCGCGCTGTAAAGAAGTCTGCCAAGAAGCCGCAGCAGGCTGAGGAACCAGAGCAGAAGCCGGAGAAGAAGTCGGAGCGGGCAGCAGCCCAGGTAGCGAAGCCTCAGGAAGAAAAGGCGCAGGAGGAGAAGGCACAGGAAGAAAATTCCGAGCAGAAGCCGGTGCGGCGCCGTCGAGTCCGCCGAGTCGTACGCCGCGTAGGAAGTGCGCGCCGGGCGGAGGAGCGGGCGTCAGAAGAGAAAGCCGAAGAGACCCCCGCGAAGAACATCGCGCCCGAGGATCTCCACCCGGCCGAGCGTGCCACCGAAGACCTGGTGGACGAGCCGGTGAAGATGAAGGGCTCAACCCGCCTCGAATCGCAGCGCCGCTGGCGGGCAAAGAACCGCGACAAGAACTACAAGGCCATCACCCGCGCCGAGTTCCTGGCCCGCCGCGAATCCGTGGAGCGCACGATGATCGTCCGTGACTCGGAGCGCACCGATCACAAGGGCATGATGACTCAGGTCGGCGTGGTAGAAGATGGTCAGCTGGTTGAACATTTCGTGGCGGATGCGACGCACCAGTCGCTGATTGGCAACGTGTACCTCGGCCGCGTGCAAAACGTGCTGGGCAGCATGGAGGCAGCCTTCGTGGACATCGGCACGGGCCGCAACGCCGTGCTGTACGCAGGCGAGATGGATTGGCGTTCGCCCCACCTGCACTCCAAGAGCCGCAAGATCGACCAGGCGCTGCGCCCGGGTGATCAGATCCTGGTGCAGGTGCTGAAGGACCCGATCGGACACAAGGGTGCGCGCCTGACCAACCGCATTAACTTTGCGGGCCGCTACCTGGTGTACTTCCCGGCGGGCACGACCGCCGGCATTTCCCGCAAGCTTCCCGCAGGCGAGCGCAAGCGTCTGAAGGACATCCTGGGTGAGGTCATCACCGGCGATGGCGGCGCGATCATCCGCACCGCTGCAGAGAATGCAACGGAAGAGCAGATCACTGAGGACGTGCAGCGCCTGGAGAAGCGTTGGCAGGAGATCCAGAAGCTCGAGAACAAGGAGCGCAACTCCAAGGGCTCCAAGCCGGTGACGCTCTACGAAGAGCCGAACATGCTGATCCAGGTCGTGCGTGATGTTTTCAACGCGGACTTCTCCGAGCTCATCATCGACGGCGATAAGTCCTGGCAGGCCGTGCGCGATTACCTGGGGCGCACCTCCCCGGAGCTGATGGACCGCGTACACAAGTGGAACCGCGGCAAGCACGACGGCCAGGATGCCTTCGCACCGTTGGACCTGGACCAGCAACTGGAAAAGGCTATGGCTCGCAAGGTGTGGCTGCCGTCGGGCGGTTACCTGATCATCGACCACACTGAGGCCATGACGGTCATCGACGTGAATACCGGTTCCTTTGTGGGTAGCGGTGGCAACCTCGAGGCCACGGTCACGGAGAACAACCTGGAGGCGGCCGAAGAGATCGTCCGCCAGCTGCGTCTGCGCGACATCGGTGGCATGATCGTCGTGGACTTCATCGACATGCTGCTGCAGCAGAACCAGGATCTGGTGCTGCGCCGCCTGTCGGAGTTCCTAGGCCGCGACCGCACGCGCCACAAGTTGGGTGAAGTGACCTCGCTGGGTCTGGTGCAGTTGACCCGCAAGCGATTGGGTACTGGTCTGCTGGAAACTTTCTCCACCCCATGTGAGGCTTGCGATGGACGCGGGTTCATCATGCATCCGGACCCGGTGGAGCAGAAGGACCCGGAGCCGCGACGCGACCACGGGCACCGCAAGGAGCGCCAGCAGGCTAAAAACCAGGGCAAGAACCAGCCCAAGGGGCAGTCCAAGGATCAGCCCAAGGGGCAGTCCAAGGGGCAGCTCAAGGAGCGAGGCCAGGGTAAGGCTCCGGAGCGTGGCCAGCGCGAGGATAAGCAGACCGAGCAGACCGAGCAGACTCAGCGGCCACAGTCTCTGCAGGGCACTCGCCGTCGCGTGCGCCGTGTGGTTCGTCGCGGTACCCCGCTCGCTGCCCAGGGATCCGAGCGGCAGGAGGAGCAGCCGGAACCAAAGCAGGAGCAGTCACAGAAGCGGGGAGGTAACGCTAAGGCGCGCAATCGTGCCAGCGACATCGAAGGCATCGTCGCCAGCGCCCGCAAGCGGTCCGCCCAGGAGGATCCGGACGAGCCTTCGGCAGCCGACAACGCAGAGCGGCCGGAGCAGAATAAGGTCGCGGCTAACAGGGTGCGCCGTCGCCGCCGCGTAGTGCGTTCGGCGCACACGAACGCGCGCAGTGCTCGTTCTTCTTCGGGGCGGGACGCCCACTCTTCCGCCGCCAACCAATCCAGTTACGAGGAAGCGAAGCGCAAGTTCGAGGAATCCCCACGCCGGAAGCGACAGACAAGAGGCAACTCTAAGTCTGATTTTGCCCCGCGACCGGAGGACTTCGGCGTCACAAACAATAGCGCCGAAAAGGGCGGTGAGAAGCCCCGTTCGCGTGGCCGTCGCCGGCGAGTGGTGCGCAAGACGAACTAGTTCCGAGCGAAAGCAAAGGGATTTGGTTTTTAGCCCCCTGACCGGGTAGTCTTAACCAGTCGCTGTTCGTTCCGCCGGTGACCAGCCTTAACGCGCGCGTCGCCGGGGACTGCGCGAGTGCACTAGCTTCTAGCAAGTTGTGCTCGCACAGTGTGCACAGAAGTGCCCCGGGCGCTTTTGGGGGAACGAACGCAGCTAAGCAAAAGTAACAGTCAGGATGCTTCCTTCCCGCAGGGGGCTGCCTGAGCCGATTAGAGAAATAAAGGGGTAGCCCTACATGTACGCGATCGTCAAGACCGGCGGAAAGCAGTACAAGGTTGCCGAAGGTGACCTCGTCAAGGTCGAGAAGATCGAGGGTGAGCCGGGTTCGTCCGTGGCTCTCACCCCGGTTCTCGTCGTCGATGGCGCAAACGTCACCACCGGTGACAAGCTGGCATCTGTCAACGTCAACGCTGAGATCGTTGAGCATGTTCGTGGACCGAAGATCCGCGGCATGCACTACCGCAACAAGACCGGTTACAAGCGCCGCTTCGGCCACCGTCAGAGCCTCACGGTTCTGAAGGTCACCGGTATCAAGTAAACTACCGAGACACTTCGATTTTCTTCCTTAAGGAGGGAGAGACTAATGGCACACAAGAAGGGTGCATCTAGCTCCAACAACGGCCGTGACTCCGAGTCCAAGCGTCTCGGTGTGAAGCGCTTCGGCGGCCAGCAGGTCAAGGCCGGCGAGATCCTGATCCGCCAGCGTGGCACCTCTTTCCACCCGGGTGAGAACGTTGGCCGTGGTGGCGACGACACTCTGTTCGCCCTGAAGGCCGGCGCCGTACAGTTCGCTACCAAGCGTCGTCGCCGCGTGGTGAACATCGTCGAGAACGAGGCAGTCGAGGCCTAAGCTCTCGCTAGCCTTCGCTAGCTCTTGGCATAGCTTCGGTTGAGCCCACGTAGAGCTTGAAAATCCAGTGGACGCACTAAGTGCGTGCACTGGGTTTTTGCGTTTCCATACTGTAATGAAATCCTTCATATTAGCCATGAAAATAGCCCCGGCGGAACCGGGGCTTGTCTTGGAGTAGTCAATGCTACTTAAGGCTCGGCGTTGACTCCTCGACAGGGCAGATCACTGGCGTGCCATCATCGTTAAGCACCTTCGCCCGCAGTCCGTAGACCTCGTCTAGCAGGCCAGGAGTCAGCACCTCGGAAGGTTGCCCCTGCGCCATTAGGCGCCCCCGGTGGAGCACAATAAGCTGATCACAGTATCGCGCCGCTAAGTTCAAGTCGTGAATCGCAATCAGCGCGATCGAATCCTTTTGGGATACCTCTTGGCGGATGAGCTGCAACAGTTCCACCTGGTGCCGCAGATCAAGGGCAGACGTCGGCTCGTCCAGAAGTAGCACCTCGGGCTCGCGCACCAGCATCTGTCCCACGGCGACCAGCTGTCGCTGCCCACCCGACAGCTCGTGAACATAACGCGAAGCCAGGTGTGTAATCCCCAGCCGCTCCAGCACTGCGGCCGCTTGTTCCTGTGCGGTTGCGGCCGCTGCCCGGCGTGTCGATCGTTTCGTCGCCACGAGGATCGATTCGAAGGCCGTCAGGGAAGCACTGGACAGCAGGTCTTGCGGAACATAGCCAATCGCGTCGCGCCGGTTAGTGCCGGATAGTTCCTCGCCGTTGCTGGTGACTCGGCAGGTGCCTGATGACGCCCGCTGTATCCCAGCAATCGTCTTCACCAGGGTGGACTTTCCCGCGGCATTGGGCCCCAACAGGCCGGTGATGGACCCCGGCTGAAAGCCGGAAGCGGATACTCCCTGCAGAACCGGATTCTTGCCGTAGCGGACGTGGATATCTTCGATAGTCAGCATGGGCTAGGACCCCCAGACCGTGCGTCGGCGGACGAACACCAGAATGAGGAAGAAAGGAACTCCCACCAAGGATGTGATGATGCCGATCGGCACCGCCACGCCAGGAACCGCAGTGATCGATACCGCGTGTGCAGCGGCCAGCAACAGAGCTCCGGCCGCCATGGATGCAGGGGCGAAGTAGCGCTGATCCTCGCCGACGAGCATGCGGGCGACGTGGGGGCCGACCAGGCCGATGAAGCCGATCACGCCCGCGAACGCTACCGCGCTGGCTGCCAGTAGGGAGGAGACTATGAGTGTGGTGACGCGCAAGCGCTGGACGTTGATTCCCAGCGCCGCCGCGCGATCATCGCCCAGTCGTAGGGCAGTGAGCTTCCACGAATTCAGGATGGTGAAAGGAATCGCGACTGCCAACGCACCGAAGATGATGGCGTTAGACGTCCAGTTCGCGCGCTGGAGCGAACCCATCGTCCAGAATACGATCTGCTGCAGTGCCTCGGTTGTCGCGCGGTATTGCATCAGGGAAAGCATTGCCTGGAACAAGAACACCAGCGCAATTCCGAGCAGAATCATAGATTCTGCGCTGGCACCGCGCCACAATGAAGCGCCCGCCACGATAAATACCGCCACTAGCGAGGCCACCCAAGCCACGGCTGCGAGGTTGAACTGCGGGTTAGCCAGCACCGTCCAGCCCAACACAATGGATGCGGCTCCGCCGAACGCCGCTGCTGCGGAGATGCCAAGGGTGAACGGTTCCGCTAGCGGGTTATCCAGGATGGTTTGCATGTGCGCCCCGGATAGGGAGAGCGAGGCGCCGATGAGAACGGCCATCACTGACGCAGGCAGGCGTAGGTTCCATAGGACGGTGTGGGTGGTCTCATCGACACCGTTGGGGTCGATGAGTGCCTTCCATAGTTCCATCAAGCTCAGGTCGATGGGGCCGACGATCGTGGCGACGGCGAAGGCTGCGAAAGCAGCGATGGATAGCGCGAAAATGGCGAGGATTTTCCGCCTGGCCTGGCGACGATACTGTTCGACGACTGCGCTGGCTCCGGCCGGAAGCGCAGCATCGTGAGCGTTGGATATCTCGCCTTCGTCCGTTGATGACTTGTCTGGGATTAAAAGGTGGGACATGGGGGTTACTTCTTGGGGTTAGCTTTTGGTGGAGGTGAAGAACGTTCCGGAGTACTCGAACGGCAGCCAGTTCGTGTGGAAGTCCGCGAAGTCCTTCTCTACGTCTAGTTCCTGGAACAGTTCGGGGTGCAGCCATTGTGCGAACTGCTCAAGGGCGAAAACGTTAAACGGGGAATCGTAGAACTGGTGGTAGACCGCGTGTAGCTTGCCCTCCTTGGGAGCATTCAACGAATTAAAACCAGGCGTGGCCAGCAGTCCCTTGAGGGTCTTCTCAGATACGTCGGGCTTGGCCGTGTAGCCGAGCTCCACGTGCGGCAGCACCTCGGGCTTTTCGGGATCCTTGGCCCATGCGCCGCCTGTGGCAATGATCTGCTCTGGCTGTTCGGCGAGGACCTTCTCTGCGGTGAGGTCCCCGGATTCCGTGTCCAGCAGGTCGTCGCCGATGTTCTTTCCTCCCGCAGCGTTGACCAGATCGCCGAGGTTGGAGTTCTTCACAGTGCCGCAGCAGTCCTTCATGCCCGCCGCGCGCCAGACCAGGGTCTTCGGCTTGTCTTTTGCCTTGTTTGCACGGTCGGTGACGTCCTTAACCTTGCCGGAGTAGAAGTCGTTGAACTCCTTGGCTTTATCTTCCTTGCCTAGCAGTTGACCGTAGAGGCTCATCGTCTTGGTGGTGTTCTCCAGCGGCTTTTGGCGGAAGTCACTGAATACGTACTTCAGTCCAGCCTGATCCATCTTGTCCAGTAGGCCGGATTCTTCGGCGGCCTTCTTGTGATCTAGGGAAAGTACGGTGACGTCCGGTTTGTGGGCAAGTAGGTTCTCTACGGTCACATCGCCCTTAGAAATGTTTCCAACGGTCGGGAGGTCGCTGTACTTTTTGTCCGCCTTGGAGAGTTTCTCTTCGAAGGTGGGAGCGGCGGAGTGCATGTCGGAGCCGATGGCCACGATGTGCTCCGTTGGGTTTTCCTTGTTCAAGATGGAGGTGGCGAATAGTCCGCGACCCTCTGCGAGGAGGATCTTCTCTGGGCGAGAGTCGAAGGTGACCTGCCGGCCGGTCACATCGGTGATGGTGATGGCGGAGCCGGACTTACTAGCGCCGGAAGCGTTGCCGTCGCTGGGGTTAGATGCGCCGCAGGCTGCGAGGCCGAGGGCAGTGGTTGCTGCTACGACGCCGATGCAGACTTTGCGAAGCGGAGAAAAACGCATTGTTCATCCTTACGTGAGGGGTGTGAGAGGCTGGGCCGAGCCCACTCTCATGCTTAGCTTAGCCTTACCAGTGGCAAGGGTAGGCTAACTATAGTTCACGTATGCCTATGGAGGAAACACAGGGTTCGGATTCTCCACCTTTTAGGCCGCTACCCCAAACACAGATAGACTCGGAGCTCGAAGTATTAATTGGGGCGAAAAGAAAGCAAGGGAAAGCTATGCCACAGTTCGTTGATCGCGTAGTGCTGCATCTGCAGGCCGGTGACGGCGGCCACGGCTGCGCCTCTGTTCACCGCGAGAAGTTCGTCCCCCTCGGTGGCCCCGACGGCGGTAACGGCGGCCACGGCGGAGACATCATCCTGGAAGTCTCCTCACAGGTGCACACCCTGTTGGACTTCCACTTCCACCCTCACATCAAGGCTCAGCGTGGCAACAACGGCGCTGGCGATCACCGACACGGTGCGCGCGGGGAAGACCTCGTACTCCAAGTGCCGGAAGGCACCGTTGTGCTTAACTCCAAGGGCGAGGCAATTGCCGACCTGACAGGCAAGGGCACGCGGATGATCGTCGCCGCGGGCGGACATGGCGGGTTGGGGAACGCGGCGTTGGCGTCCAAAAGCAGGAAGGCCCCGGGCTTCGCGCTACTGGGCGAACCTGGCGAGGCAAAAGACGTCATCCTCGAGCTTAAGTCCATGGCAGACGTCGGCCTGGTGGGCTTCCCGTCGGCGGGTAAGAGCTCGCTGATTTCCGTGCTGTCGGCCGCGAAGCCGAAGATCGCGGACTACCCGTTTACGACCCTGGTGCCGAACCTGGGTGTGGTCAACGTCGGCCACGAGGTGTTCACCGTCGCCGACGTGCCGGGTCTGATCCCCGGCGCCAGCGAGGGCAAGGGCCTGGGGTTGGACTTCCTGCGCCACATCGAGCGCACCGCCGTTTTGGCCCATGTTGTGGACGCCGCCTCGCTGGAGGCAGACCGCGATCCGGTCGCGGACATCAAGGCCCTGGAGAAGGAGCTGGCCAACTACCAGGAGGAGCTGGCGAGCGACTCCGGGCTGGGCGACCTACGCGAGCGCCCGCGCGTGATCATCCTGAACAAGATGGACGTGCCCGATGCTGCCGACATGGCCGACCTGCAGGAAGAAGAGCTCAAGGAGTTCGGCTGGCCGATCTTCCGCATCTCCACCGTGGCGCACAAGGGCTTGGACGAGCTGAAGTATGCGCTGCTGGACATCGTGAAGGCCCACCGCAAGGCCAATCCGGTGGAGGAGAAGCCCGCACAGGTGATTACCCCGAAGGGGCTGCGCAAGCGCTCCGGCGGACGGTTTGCCGACTTCGAGGTGGAGGTCGACCCGTCCGCCGAGGATGCCTTCATCGTCCGTGGCGAGAAGATCGAACGCTGGATCCGCCAGACCGACTTCGAAAACGACGAGGCCGTGGGCTACCTGGCCGACCGTCTGGCGAAGGCCGGCGTGGAGGAAGCACTCTACAAGGCCGGCGCGGACGCGGGCAGCGAGGTAACGATCGGGGAGATCACCTTCGAGTGGGATCCGCAGACCGCCGCCGGTGTGGACGTCATGCGCAGTGGGCGCGGCACCGACATACGCCTGGAGCAGAACACCCGTGCTACCCCGGAGGAACGCAAGCGCGCCTCGCAGGCCCGCCGCGGCCTGATCGACGAGAACGATTTCGGCGACGGGGAGGTCGCAGAGCGCGAACGCTGGCAGGGGTAGCCACGTTGAACCAATCTGCACAACCCCGGGAGCGGGGCTGGCATACTAGTGTGTATGTCATCCTCCGATTCCGACATTGCAGACGAAAAAGAGTTCAGTTCAGCCCAGTCCGCGTTTAGCTACGCAGGACCGGGGGAGATGACTCCCGAATTAGCCACGCCCGTGCCGACCTACGGGCAAAGGCCAGTGCACGAGCCGGGCCCAGTGGTACCCGCGACGTCCATTGAGTTCCCCGAACCGGAGGCGGACGAAGACGATCCGGCAATGGGGCACGATTCCGATGTGCGTGCCGACATTGCCCACGCCCGCCGTCTGGTGGTGAAGATCGGATCTTCCTCCCTGACCGACGACGACGGCCGTGTGGACCCGAACCAGATCGACATGATCGCCGACGCGCTGGAGGCGCGCATGGCGCGCGACACCGACCTCATCGTCGTTTCCTCTGGTGCTGTGGCCTGCGGCATGGGCCCACTGGAGCTCGCCCAGCGCCCCACCGACCTGGCTACCAAGCAGGCCGCCGCGTCTGTCGGCCAGGTGCTGCTGGCCCAGGAGTGGGCGCGTAGCTTCGCCCGTTACGGTCGTACTATTGGCCAGGTTCTTCTTACTGCTTCGGACGCCGCAGAGCGCGACCGCGCACGCAATGCCCAGCGAACCATTGACCGCTTGCGCCAGCTGAAGGCCGTGCCGATTGTCAACGAGAACGATACGGTTGCTACCTCTGAGATGCGCTTCGGTGATAATGACCGCTTGGCTGCTTTGGTGAGCCACCTGGCTTTCGCGGATGCCTGCGTGCTGCTCTCCGACGTGGACGGCCTGTACGACCGTAACCCGGCCGAACCGGGCGCCCAGTTCATCGCCGAGGTGAAGAGTTCCAAGGATCTGAAGGGCGTGGCTGCAGGCGACGGTGGCCGCCTCGGCACTGGTGGCATGGCGGCGAAGGTATCGGCTGCCCGCCTGGCCTCCCGCGCGGGCGTGCCGGTGTTGCTGACTTCCACGGAGAACATCGGCGCGGCCCTGGATACCGCGGAGGTAGGGACCTGCTTCTGGCCGGATCAGGATCGCCTGAGCGCATGGAAGTTCTGGGTGCTGTACGCCGCAGATTCTTATGGCCAGCTGCACCTGGATGCCGGCGCGGTGCATGCAGTGACCGAGAATCACAAGTCCCTTCTGTCGGTGGGTATCACCAAGGTCGAGGGCGACTTCTCGCAGCGCGACGTGGTGGACCTGGTGGGGCCGGATGGCAACATCGTCGGCCGTGGTGAGGTGGCATACGATTCCGCCATGCTGCACGACCTGATTGGCCAGTCGACCTCCGACCTACCCGAGTTCGCCCGGAGGCCCGTGGTGCACGCCGACTACATGTCCCATTACGCTAACCGAGCGCAGCTAAAGGGTTAGTAGGGGTGTGATCCCTTGGCCCGGAGGGGCTGAAGCCGCGTTAGCTGCGCGGCGGTGCCGTTGTGTGGCGAAGCAAGCCCCTACATGGACTTCGCATTAAAGGAAAGGACGCCTGCGCTAAGAGCCGTCATTCCCAGGCAGTTGATCCAGAATTCTGATCCGAGGAAGTTCGCCTTAATGTGAGCGATGATTGCGGAAAGGAAATAGCCCAGTACACCTACTGAGACCGTTGTCGCGACTGAAGCGTTGCCGGTAGCCGCACCGTAAACCAGCCCTGTGGCTGCGAGAGACTTGATCGCGATCAGCGCCCACCACCAATCTTCGGGAAACTTAACGCCCTCCAGGCAACGGCGTATGAACTTAGGCGGCTTGACGGAGATCAATGCGTCACCGGCGAGAACGGCAGCCAAAAGGTAGCTGCCGCGTGTTGCTAGGGAACTCATTCGGATTCCTTTCTGCGAAAGTCGAAGACAAAGCAGTTCATGAAAATATGCTTCAACTTCGGGGAAGCGGTGCTTTAAGTCACACTACCCTCAAGGAACCGATGCTGCATTCAGGTTTCCAACAACGTGCCGCAGCTTAGGGGCTAGTTCGCTAGCATGGGTTGGTATGACAAACTCCAACGAAGCTAAAGAGAACACCCTTTCCCCAGAACGCCAGGCAGAACGCGACGAAGTTCTAGCCAAGGCTAAAAAGGCCAAGGAGGTCAGTTCCCAGCTGCTGCTGAACACCCAGCAGAAGAACGATCTGCTGGCTGACGCAGCAGATGCGCTGGAGGCTAATGCGGCGGACATTATCGCCGCCAACGAGAAGGATATTGCAGCGGGCAAGGAGCGCGGCTTCGCCGACTCCCTGTTGGACCGCCTTGCGCTGGATACCGAGCGCATTTCCGGTATTGCCGGCGGCCTGCGCCAGGTCATCGGGCTATCGGATCCGGTGGGCGAAATCGTCCGCGGACACACCCGTCCCAACGGTCTGCGTATGAAGCAGGTGCGTGTGCCGCTGGGTGTGATGGGCATGGTCTACGAGGCTCGCCCCAACGTTACCGTCGATGCTTTCGGCCTGGCCATCAAGTCCGGCAACGTGCCGCTGCTGCGCGGCTCCAAGTCTGCTCGCCATACCAATGAAAAACTGGTGCAGATCCTGCAGGATGTTGCCGAAAGCCACAACCTGCCGCGTGAGCTGGTGCAGCTGCTGCCGTGCGATACCCACGACTCGGTGCAGGACCTAATTACCGCCCGTGGCCTGGTGGATCTGGTTATCCCGCGCGGCGGCGCTGGGCTGATCAACGCAGTGGTGCTGGGTGCTACCGTGCCCACTATCGAGACCGGTACGGGCAACTGCCACTTCTACATTGACTCCTCTGCGGACATCGAGGAAGCCACCAAGCTGGTTATTAACGGCAAGACCCGCCGTTGCTCCGTCTGCAACGCTACCGAGGTTGTGCTGCTGGATTCCGCCCTGCCGGACCCGGACAAGATCTACGTACTGGAGGAGCTGCAGAAGGCCGGCGTGACCCTGCACGGTGAGAAGAAGCAGCTGGATCCGCTGATCAACGACGTCGTCCAGGCGGAGGAAACCGACTGGACCGACGAGTACCTGAGCTTTGACATTGCAGTGGCCATCGTCGACGGCGTAGAGGAAGCCGTGACCCACATCAACCGTTACGGCACCAGCCACACCGAGGGGATTGCCGCCCGCGACTACAAGACCACTAGCTACTTTGAGCAGTACGTCGACGCAGCCGCAATCTCCATCAACACCTCTACCGCCTGGACGGACGGAGAGATGTTCGGCTTCGGTGCGGAGATCGGCATCTCCACCCAGAAGCTGCACGCCCGCGGCCCGATGGGGCTGCCGGAGCTGACGAGCACCAAGTGGGTTATCAACGGCGAAGGCCAGGTTCGCCCCTAAGTGTGGCGCTGGCGCTCACTTCTCCGGTTGATAAATGGGCGTCATAAAGAAAGAACAGCTACACCACGAGCGTAAGGCTCGCGCCGACTGCCAGGACCAGACACATCGGTATCTCCCACATGCCGACCTTCTTGGGCGTCCACTCGCGGGGGTTAGCCTTGGCGATCGGTGGGATCAGCTTGGCGCGCAGGGCAGCGGCGGCCATCACCAGGATCATTAGCGGGCCGCTGGCGGTGTAACCACCGTCGATAGCGGCCGTTAGCGAGGTGATGAGCGTGATCAACAACGCGATGCGGTGGTAACGCAGCGAAACCCGCTCGAAGGGCGCGTTATCCCTCTCGCGGATAATGGTCTTCACGTAGAAAATCGTGCCCGTGAAGTACAAGCCGATGACCAGTGTGGTTACCCAAACGGCGACGGGGGCCTCGCTGAAGAACCACGGCAGGATGGAGAAACCGCTGGCAGAGACCGCGACGATGTACATGAGGGCACTTGCCACCGTGGTGGAGATACCGGAGATGAGGCTACGGGGGCGCCTCCTGAAGACCTCCATCAGAGCCACCGCGATCAGTGGCACAAACGGCACGCACCACCACAGCAATCGCGGCTGCAGATACAGCACAATCGCGGAGAATATGGCGGTTAGAGCCCCGTACGTCAGCGTGGGCCAGAGGTAAGCGCGACGGCGGGCGGGTGCGCGGGTTTTGAACCACAGGCCGAAGGCGAAGAACGTGAAGTAGCCGAAAATCCAGGCCAGAGGCATGAAGGTCAGCGCCAACCACTGCACCGGATTGCCGTAGGACGGAGCGATAACAGCGGCGGTGATCAGCCCCGTGGCGATCGGCAAAATGAGCATCGCCCATGCACCGTGCTGATTTGGGACCCAAGCGTTCGTACTCATCGCTAGATCGGACACTCCCTGCTGTTTCACCTATAATTTGGGCGATCGAACGCCCACACATCCCCAGACTAGAATCTTCCGGCAGGAAACATAAAGCCCCGGGCGGCCGGAAGCGCGGCCCGGAAGAAGAGAAGGCAGAAGCAACAGTGCAGAAGACCACCACACAGCCCACCCGGGTCGGCATCATGGGCGGCACCTTCGATCCCATCCACAACGGGCACCTGGTGGCCGGCAGCGAGGTTGCGGACCTGTTTGACCTGGATGTGGTGATCTACGTGCCCACCGGCCAGCCGTGGCAGAAGAAGCACAAGAAGGTTTCCGCAGCGGAGGATCGCTACCTGATGACGGTGGTCGCCACGGCCTCGAACCCCCGCTTCCTGGTCTCTCGGGTGGATATCGACCGCGGTGGGGATACGTACACCGTGGATACCCTGGCGGACATCCGCGCCCAATACCCCGAGGCCGAGCTGTTCTTCATCACTGGCGCCGACGCGCTGCAGAAGATTGTGACGTGGCGGGACTGGGAGAAGATCTTCGACCTGGCGCACTTCGTGGGTGTTACCCGCCCCGGCTATGAACTGCCGAAGGGCGACGAGGGCAGCGACGATCCGCTATCGCAGGAAGTCGCAGCCGGGCGCCTGTCCTTGGTGGAGATCCCCGCCATGGCCATTAGTTCCACCGACGTGCGCGAGCGGGCGACGAATGGCCGCCCCGTGTGGTACCTGGTGCCCGACGGCGTGGTGCAGTACATCGCCAAGCACGGCATGTACGTTCCCAGCGAATAGCTGGTGGGTTGCTAGACTGGATGTGTTTTAAACCAATCATGAAGGGCTGAGATTTTTTGACTGCTACTGCAGATTCGATCGCGCTCGCCGGAGTGGCGGCGCGCGCAGCGGCCGAGAAGTTGGGGGAGGACATTCTGGTCCTCGATGTCTCGGACCGTTTGGCCATTACGGACGTGTTCGTCATCGTCAGCGGCGATAACGAGCGCATGGTGAACTCCATCGTCGACGAGGTGGAATACGAGGTGGGCCAGGACGGCCCCAAGCCAACCCGCCGTGAGGGGCGCGGCGAGGGCCACTGGGTGCTGCTGGACTACGGCAACGTTGTGGTGCACGTCCAGCGCAAGGAAGAGCGCGAGTTCTACGCGCTAGACCGCCTGTGGCGCGATGCTCCGCAGATCGAGGTCGAGGGCGTGGAGCAGGTGGACCGCGGAAGCAACTGGGATGCCGATGCAGAAGTGGACGTTCTGGAGGCCACCAGCATTGACGACCTGCCGCTGGCCGGACCCGCCCCGGATGCGGACGAGCTGTAGAAGCTGATAAGTCTTCACCATGGGCGAGCGCAGGGTCTTTTTGGTCCGTCACGGACAGACGGAGTACAACGCCACGGGGCGTATGCAGGGACAGCTGGATACTGACCTGTCCCCGGTGGGCGTGCAGCAGGCCAAGGTCACCGCGCAGATGCTGGGGGATAAGCGCATCGCGCGGGTGATCGCCAGCGACCTGAAGCGCGCCTACGATACGGCGCTGATCTTGGCCGAGCCCTTCGGCTGCGAGGTGACGACCGATACCCGCCTGCGGGAGACGGATCTGGGGCAGTGGCAGGGGGCCTCGCGCGAAGAGGTGGACCGCGACTTCCCCGGCCAGCGTGCGTATTGGCGCCACGATCCGCAGTGGGCTCCGCCGGGCGGAGAGACGCGCCTGGAGGTTGCCGAGCGCGCCTACTCTGTGATCGAGGAGATCATGGCTACCGATGTCTTCGACAAGGGCGACGTGATGATCGTCGCCCACGGCGGCACGATCGGTGCTCTTACCGCCCGCCTGCTGGACCTGCCGGTGCGCTACTACCCGGTGTTCACCGGCCTGGGTAATGCCTGCTGGTCGCAGCTGTTGGCCCGCCCACGCTTTACTGGTGAGGCGGCCGGCACCACCCCGGTGGCGGTCGACGGAAGCACGGTGCCACTGGTGCCTTCCAGCCGCGCCGACTGGTGGAAGCTGCCGCAGTGGCACCTGGAGGGCTGGAACTTGGGCGTGGCCACCGACGCAAGCCCGGACGAGGGTGCCCTTCCAGGTGCTGCCCCTAGCTCTTTGGGTAATGACGCCACCCGCTCCAACCCGCACAACCCCAGCGAAGGTAGGTAGGTAGTGACTGTCCAGATTGTCACCGATTCCTCCTGCTGCCTGACGAAGGAGCTTGCGGAGAAGGCCGGCATCACTGTGCTGGACTTGCACGTGGAGGGCGAAGGGGAAGAACAGACAACCTCGAGCCTGAGCAGCCTGGAGTTGACCGCGAGCTACGCCCGCCTGATGGAACGCGGTGGGGATGCGGGTGTGGTGGCACTGCACCTTTCCAAGCAGCTGTCCGCGACCTATGCCAATGCGTGCGTGGCGGCGGGAGTGTTCGACGGCCAGGTGAAAGTTCTGGATACCAAGAGCATCGGCATGGTGCTGGGCTTCGCTGCGCTGAGCGCCGCCGAGGCCGCGCGCGAAGGTGCGGACCTGGACACCGTGGTGGCGGTGGCGGAGGAGTCGCTGAAGAACTCCTCCCTGTGGTTGTACGTCCACCAGCTGGATGTGCTGCGCAAGGGCGGGCGCCTGTCGGTGGGGCAGGCGCTGCTGACCTCCACGCTGGCGATCAAGCCGATTCTGCAGGTGACTGAGGGCAAGCTGACATTGGCGGCGAAGACCCGCACCCAGGCCAAGGCGATGGATCGCGTGGTGGACCTGGTGCGCCGCCTGGTGATCGACGAGGCCGTGGCGGGCAAGGGCAACCCGCGGGACGTGCAGATTGCCGTGCACCACAGCGATGCCGAGGACCAGGCAGTGGATCTATCGGCGCGGCTGGGGGAGATGATTGAGCAGCTGAACCAGCTGGAGGCCCCAACCGATCTGCCGGAGCCGCGCCCGCACTCGCTGCGCAGGCAGGTTCGGATAGAGACCTGGAAGTCCTTGCCGCAGGTAGAGGTCAGTATTGTGAGAATCCCGGAGGTCCTGCAGCTGCACGTGGGGCAGGGGGCACTGGGCGTGGTGGCGACGCTGCGAGGTACGGCGGAGAATGTCGAGGCGACCGACACAGAAGCAGACGATTCTGCCGAGGCAGTGGCAGATAAGTCCGCCGAGACTGCAGAGGCGCCGGAGGCGCCCGAGGCGAACGGCGAGAAGGCCGAGGATAACAGCGCAGAGAGCAGCGACACCGAGTAGCTCAGGAGAGACTACAGGGAGCTTCTACTCGCGGGTTATCCACAGGGGAGGAGTTTTCCACAGCCTCCTGGGGTTTTGATGTGCCGTTTGCGGTGCCTGACGGCTGGCGGTCTATAGGGCATGGTCTGATCGGCGCATGTCCACACGACGTATGCGGCAAAGTTCCGCCGACAAGGTTCGCGCCCGCGCTGAGGCTTTGGCTCAGCCCATGCCCGAGCATGAGCTCGCCAACGTTGACCTAGACACGCACACGGTCATAGGCAGCACGGCATCCAGGGGGCTTATCGTCACGGTGGTCGTGGCGGTCCTCATCAGCGTCACGTTTTTCGCCTGCCAACGGCAAGATTCGGATGACGGGGCGGGAGCAGGCGGCGCCGACATGCTGGCGACCACTAGCGGGCCCGGGGTACCTGGTGGCACCACTGAAACAGGTGCGGGTGGTGCCGCGGCGGCAGACGGGACGGGGCAGGCCCCGGCGGGGGACGGCGGCCAGGCCATCGAGCAGGACGATAACCAGGAAGTCGTGGTGAGCGTGCAGGGGATGGTGCATCACCCCGGGCTGCTCCGGGTGCAGGCCAGCACACGGGTAGGCGAGGCCATAGAAGCCACAGGCGGCGGCCTGCCGAAGGCAGTGGTGTTGGGCATCAATCTGGCGGAGCCGGTCAGCGATGGCATGCAGATCGTGGTGGATGATCGCGGCTCGCGCGTGGTGTACGCCGGTGGAGCGCAAGCCGCGCCGGGTGGGGCCGGCGGCGCAGGTGCGGACGGGACTAAACCTGGTGGGTCAGGCAGCGGGTCAGCAGCGCAGGGAGGAAACTCCGGCGGCGCGGGTGGCACAGACGGCGCAGACGGCAAAGTGAACCTCAACACCGCCGACGCCGCGCAGCTGGAAACCATCAGCGGCATCGGGCCCGCCACCGCCGAGGCCATCATCGCTTGGCGAGAATCCAACGGCTCCTTCACCAGAATCGAGCAGCTCCTGGACGTCCGCGGCATTGGCCCGGCGAAGTTCGAAGCGATGCGCGATGCCGTCACTATCTAGCTCGCTGGTGTTGGGCGCGCCGGAGCCGTTCAGTCCGGAAGCCGTCACCAAAGCCCGCGGTGTTGATCTGCGACTCGTCCCCGTCGCGCTCGGGTGTTGGCTCATGGCCGCCGCGATCATCCTCACCCGCAGCTTCTGGCCACTTGTCGTAGGAGGACTCATCACGCTCGCCAGCGTTGCGTGGTGGTGGCACGCCCGCCGCAGTTACGGAGCTCCGTGGCGCCGCCTCCTCGCGCGCAGCGCTGCGACTGTTGGGGCCGTCGCCAGCGCGGTGGGCCTGGGCACGTGGTGGCGGATCTTACTTATTGACGCCCAGCCGCTGCTGCAGGACCTCTCCACTACAGCGGGCAGTGTGCAGCAGCGGGTAACGGTGGCGGGCTTGCCAAAACAAGTTGCGGAGGGGACGGTGCTGGTCCCCGTGGACGTCGACGGCCTGGGGGAGGTGCCACTCTTTCTGCGCCCCGATTTGGCCGGAACCGAAGCCGGAGCCGGTGCCACAGACGCAGGCGCAGTCGGCGCTGGCGGTGATGCGGTCCGTGCAGTGGACGCAAGCGATTTCACGGCTCTCCAACCCGGCATGAGCTTCGACATTGCCGCCACCATGCGCCCCGCCCGCGGGGCAGAGATGGTTCCCGTCACCCTGTCCGCCACCCGAGCGCCGGAGAACATCACCGAGCCGGAGGGCATATGGGCCGTCACCGCCTGGCTGCGCAGAGGCTTCCACGCGCTGTGCGCAGACCTGCCGTGGGAAGCCGGGAAAATCCTGCCCGGCATGGTGATGGGGGACGTCAGCATGCAGGATTCCACCCTGCGCAACCAGTTCACCGTCACTGGGCTAAGCCACCTCAGCGCGGTCTCGGGCTCAAACGTCGCGGTAGTCACTGGAGCCGCGTTGGTGCTGGCCACGGCCTGCCGGGCGGGGCGCCTCACCCGGCTGCTGGTGGCAGCCGGCGCCCTCGTGGCCTTCGTGCTGCTGGTCGGCCCGGAACCCAGTGTGCTGCGCGCGGCGATCATGGGCAGCGTCGGCCTGGTGGCGGTGGCTTCTGCCCGCTGGACGGACATCATCGCCTCCTTGAGCGCGGCCATTATCGCGCTGATGGTGCTTTCCCCAGACATGGCCATTAGCTACGCCTTCGTGCTCTCGGTGGCGGCAACGGCGGGCATCGTGGTGGTGCTTCCCTGGTGGTCAAAAGCCATACTGACCAGGATGCCGCTGATTCCCTGGCTGCCCGCCCACGAGCGACCCACCCAGCTGCAGGCGATGGTGGTGCGCATGGTTCTGGTGGCTATCGCAGCGGACCTGGTGACCATTCCGATCATTGTTCATATGACGGGGAAAGTCTCCCTGGTCGCGGTCCTCTGCAACCTGGCGGTGACGGCGGTGGTTCCAGTGATCACCGTACTGGGGCTCATGGCAGCACTGCTGGCGGCGATCTATCCACCGGTGACGATGCTGCTGGCCAAGATCATCATCGCCCCCGCGGTGCCATGCGCGGCATGGGTGCTGCAGGTGGCCCGCACGGGGTCTAGCGCGCCTATGCTTGCCACCCCAGGCGGATGGGCATGGGCGGGCATCGCCAGCGCACTGCTGGCGGTAGTGCTGGCGAGCGTGCGCTACGCCCGCTACTGGCGCACTCTCCGGTGGGGCTGGGCCACGCTTATGTGCGGGGTGCTGATGATAGGGGTGTGGGGACGAGGGGGCGTCATAAAACTAGAAAAACCAGATGCACCCGCAGCAATCCAGACAGGGCCGGTGGACCTTACCGGCAAGGCAGTGTTTCAGGTCCGCGACGACGATCAAGCGATGCGGCAACAGCAACAGATCGACACATCCGTGGCGGAGAAAGGGGGAACGCAACAGGTGGCGGTGATTGTGACG
Source organism: Corynebacterium sp. c24Ua_83 (assembly GCF_039907245.1). NCBI lineage: Bacteria > Bacillati > Actinomycetota > Actinomycetes > Mycobacteriales > Corynebacteriaceae > Corynebacterium > Corynebacterium sp. c24Ua_83. The sequence continues at coordinate 47,574 of NZ_JASBOI010000012.1, forward strand.
CAGTGCGGGAAACCCCACGACAGACCCAGCTTTATGCCCAACGGGGTGCCCGTGTACTACCCGTGCAAGGACAAGGTGGAGATCCGTTAGAAGTCGCGCGCGCAGATCTGGCAAGATCGAACCCATGAACCGCCCCGAGCATCCCGCACCCATCAACCTGATCGTCGGCGGCGATGACTTCCTGGCCGAACGGCGCAGGCAGGGCATCGTCGACCAAGCGCGGGCCGCCAGCGGAGACCCAAACCTGCCGGTAGAGATGCGCAAAGCCTCGGAACTGAGCGCACCCGAACTGGCCGAACTGCTCAGCCCCAGCCTGTTCGCCGAAGACCGCATTGTGGTCGTCACCGGCGTGGAGGATACGGGCAAGGAGATCGTCGGGCTTCTAGAACAAGCCATCAAGGACCCGGCCGACGGGGTGGTGCTGATCATCGTGCACACCGGCAAGGGGCGCAACAAGAAGCTGGTGGATAGCTGGCCGAAACTCGGCGCGGTGGTATTCCAAGCCGGGGCGCTCAAAGGCCGCGAACAGCTGGCCTTCATCGACCAAGAGTTCCGCAGCCAGGGCGCGCGGGTAACCCGTGAAGTGTGCGAGCTGCTGCTGGACGTGGTGGGCAGCGACCTCCGCCAGCTGGCCAGCGCCATCAGCCAGCTGATCGCAGATACGGACGGCCACGTGGACGCTGCAGCGGTGAAGCGCTACTACCAGGGCAAAGCGGAGGTCAGCGGCTTCGAAGTAGCCGACTACGCCATCGCCGGAAACGTCCGCGCCGCAGTGGCGCTGGCGCGCCGGGCGCTACAGCTGGGCGTGGCGCCGGTTCTGCTGGCCAGCGCGCTGAGCTCCGGGATCGCGGACATCGCGAAGGTGGCGGGCGCGGGCAACATCAACTCCCGCCGGGATGCGGCGAAGTTCGGCATGGCACCGTGGAAGCTGGATAAAACGATCCGCACCGCCCGGCGCTGGACCACCCCCATGATCGCGCAGGCGGTGCAGATCACCGCGGAGCTAGACGCGGGAGTGAAGGGCCACAGCGCCGACCCCGACTTCGCGGTCGAGGACGCGGTGCGGAAAATCGCCTACGTCGCTGGCGGGCAGCCAGCGCGCAGATAGCGCAGCGGGTATAGCGCTACCGGGCGCTGAAGCCCTTCCACACGCCGCAGTGCACAGCGTCGTCGTAGCGGGATTCGAAATCGTACTCGCGGGTTTCCTCCCATGCGTCAACGCCACCCTCCAGGTGGGAGCCGATCAGCGCGCCGGTCAGCGACGCGCGAGTACTGCGGTTGCCCGGCCAGTTCACGGCAACGTGCAGGAAGTCGTGCGGGGCGTACTGATCCTGATTATCCAGGTACAGCTGCGCCAGCAGTAGGGCAGAGGCGGTGCAGGAGCCTGCATCCCACCCACGACCCAGAATCTGCACGAACTTGCCGCTATGGCGGTACAGCTCCTCGAAGTCGCCCTGCTGCAGGAACGGGGTGAGATGCTCGTGCACGGCGCTGACCCGCGAGATCAGCTCACTCAGCGGAACGTCAGGGCCGGTCAGATCCGTGATTAGGGCCTCGTCCAGGTCCGTGAGGATGTCCAGCTTCTCCTCGTTGGTCAGCAGGCTATCGTTATCGAAGTTCTCGTCGCCAGCCAGTCCCTCTGCGACGTCGAGCAGGCGGGTGCCCTTCTTCGCAGCCAGCATGCAGGCCACCATGGCGCATGCCGCACGGGCCACGCCCGAGTCGTGAGTCAAGATGCCCTGCAGGACGGACCAGCCCACGCCCTCATCGGCGGGAGCGAGCAAAGCACTGGCGGCCACGCGCATCACGGCACCGGCGCCACCCGAGTGCGTCGCCACATCGTCCCAGTGCTCCGCCCCGAGCAGGCTCAGCCGCTCCAGAGACTCGGTGTTCGAAGCCCCGGGGTGACGGTCGTAGTCCCTGTCGCCGTGGTAGTTGATGAAGTGCTGGCCGATGGCCTGCATGCCCTCTTCGCGGTCCAGGTCCCCGTCGTCAATCTCCGCCATAGCGGCGCACAGGGCCAGGGTCATCTGCGTAGCGTCGCTGATCACCAGCGAATCGGGTAGCGGGGTGCGCTCGGGCTGCGGCTCGTTCAAGTACGGGTAACCCCACGCATCGCCCAGGGCGGTGCCGAGTAGGGCTGAGCGGAAGCGATCCTTCATCCCTTTGTCGAACTCCTTTGAAAAGTCATTAGCAGCGGTCAGCTGTGGCTGTATCCAGCCCTAATCTAGCTCTTAAGCTTAGGGCATAACGAAAACCCGCACCCGGGGGAGGTTGTTACTGTTGTTGCTTTGTGACGCAACGTCTCAACCTCTGTAGAAGGGTGCGGGCCTCGATTCAGGCAAGTGCCGGCTGGAGAATCTTTTGGATAAACCTTAGGCCATCTTGTTGAAGCGAGCGGCCATGCCGGACTTCTTGTTTGCCGCGTTGTTGCGGTGGATGGTGCCCTTGGTGACGGCCTTGTCGTAGAAGCGGGAAGCGACGCGCAGCTGAGCCTCAGCGGCTTCCTTGTCGCCAGCCTCAACGGCGGCGTTGAACTTGCGGGTCTCGGTGCGCAGGCGGGAACGAATAGCCTGGTTGCGCTTGCGAGCGATCTCGTTGGTGAGAACGCGCTTCTTCTGCTGCTTGATGTTTGCCATGGTGGCGTACCTCTTCTTTCAAAAAGTCTTCGGAAAAAACCTGTTCAGGGGAGCGGGCTCCCGCCGCGGCCGCGCGGTCTCTAACACCCCACCCAAGGTCCTGTGGGATGCGGCGTGGCCTCGCAGTGCGTCTCAACAACGGCGCTGGCGCTAGGGGTTAGCGCTAGTGGCTGCTACGAGCAGCACTGTGAACTCGGGAAATGTTAGCAGCAGGGGAGCAGAAAAGGCAAAAAGCTCCGGGCGGGGCTTTTAGCCCCACATCTAGCCCCAGCCGTACTCCTGGCGCAGCACGTTGGCTACTCGATCGAAACGGCGGGAGGGCAGCGGGATGCCGCGGCGCTGGATGTGAGATTCCGGCACCTGCAGCACCTTATCTATACGCACCCAGCTATCGCGGTCCGCGCCGGAGCTCCACGGGCCGGTTCCTATGGGAACCCAGATCGGCTGATCAGCGTACTCCTCGCGGGAGGAAATCAGCAGAGTAAGAAGCCGGTGGCTCTTGCGCCCGACCACAAGCACCGCGCGCCGCTCAGGGGGCACTCCCTTCTTCGGGCGGATGTCTGCCCACACGACCTCACCAGCATCCGCTTGCCCGTCCATGTCCGGGATGTAGGTGACGGGGCGGGCGAGCTCCCGGCTGGGAGTTTTGATGGTTTCGTCCCGGTCGCCCGCCAAACCGGCGTACTCCGCCCCCATTCCCAGGTGTGCATTAAGTTCAGCGATGCCGCGCTTCAGAGCCTGCCGGCGCGTGAAATGACGGATATAAAACCGCTGGAAGAACCCCTTGATGGCCCCAATGGGATTGCGGGATTTCCCCCGTGGGGGCGTCACATCCACAACACTTCCTTCGGAACCAGCCATAGGTGACAGATTACCCGAACCACGTGCGCACAGTAATAAGGTTCGCAGCTAAACCCCGTCTGCTACTTCCGGGGCGATGCATAGTAGGGTTACGCATAAGCGAAAGAGGAGGGCAAATGGCAGCCAAGCAGAAGAATTACGCCACAGAGACGTTTACGGACCCAGAGAGGATCCGCAACTTCTGCATCATTGCCCACATCGACCACGGCAAGTCCACCCTGGCGGACCGTATCCTGCAGATGTCGGGCGTGGTCGAGGACCGCAACATGCGCGACCAGTACCTCGACAACATGGACATCGAGCGCGAACGCGGCATCACCATTAAGGCGCAGAACGTGCGCCTGCCCTGGGTGCCGAAGACCGGCGCGCACGCGGGCGAAGAGCTGGTGATGCACCTGATCGATACGCCTGGCCACGTGGACTTCACCTACGAGGTCTCCCGCGCCCTCGAGGCGTGTGAGGGTTGCATCCTGCTGGTCGACGCAGCACAGGGCATCGAGGCGCAGACGCTGGCGAACCTGTACCTGGCGATGGAAAACGACCTGGAAATCATCCCGGTGCTGAACAAGATCGACCTGCCCGCGGCGGACCCGGAAAAGTACGCCCTGGAGATCGCGCACATCATCGGCTGCGAGCCGGAGGACGTGCTGCGGGTATCCGGCAAGACCGGCGAGGGCGTATCCGAGCTGCTGGATAAGGTCTGCGAGCTGGTGCCCGCGCCCGTCGGCGATGCCGATGCCCCCGCCCGCGCCATGATCTTCGACAGCGTGTACGACATCTACCGCGGCGTGGTGACCTACGTGCGCATGATGGACGGCAGGCTGGAATCCCGCCAGAAGATCGAGATGATGAGCACCGGCGCGACCCACGAGACCCAAGAGATCGGCGTGGTCTCCCCGGAGCCGACGAAGACCAAGGGCCTGGGCGTGGGCGAGGTTGGCTACATCATCACCGGCGCGAAGGACGTCCGCCAGTCCAAGGTGGGCGACACGATCACCTGGGCCGTCAACGGTGCGGAAACCCCGCTGAAGGGCTACCAGGAGCCGACCCCGATGGTGTACTCCGGCCTGTTCCCGATCAGCGCCGACCAGTACCCGGATCTGCGCGAGGCCATCGAGAAGCTGCAGCTCAACGATGCTTCCCTGACTTTCGAGCCCGAGACGTCCGTGGCCCTGGGCTTCGGCTTCCGCTGTGGCTTCCTGGGTCTGCTGCACATGGAGATCACCCGCGCCCGCCTGGAGCGCGAGTTCGACCTGGACCTGATCTCCACCGCTCCTTCCGTGGTGTACCGCGTGGTCAAGGAGGACGGCAGCGAGGTGCTGGTGCGCAACCCTTCGGACTGGCCGGGTGGCAAGATGCGCGAGATCTACGAGCCGATTGTGAAGATGACCGTGATCGTGCCGGCGGAGTTCCTGGGCGCGACGATGGAGCTGTGCCAGTCCAAGCGTGGCCAGATGGGCGGCATGGACTACCTTTCCGAGGATCGTGTGGAGCTGCGCTACACCATGCCGCTGGGCGAGATCATCTTCGACTTCTTCGATCAGCTGAAGTCCCGCACCAAGGGCTACGCTTCGCTGAACTACGAGGAAGCCGGCGAGCAGCTGGCCGACCTGGTGAAGGTGGACATCCTGCTGCAGGGCGACCCGGTGGATGCGTTCAGCGCTATTGTCCACCGCGAGAATGCCCACTGGTACGGCAACAAGATGACGGTGAAGCTCAAGGAGCTCATCCCGCGCCAGCAGTTCGAAGTGCCGGTGCAGGCCGCCATCGGCTCCAAGATCATTGCCCGCGAGAACATCCGCGCCCTGCGCAAGGACGTTCTTTCCAAGTGCTACGGCGGCGACGTGTCACGTAAGCGCAAGCTGCTGGAGAAGCAGAAGGAAGGCAAGAAGCGCATGAAGGCCATCGGTTCGGTTTCTGTTCCGCAGGAGGCCTTCGTCGCGGCTCTGTCTACTGACGCCGACTAGATCTGCCGACTAGATCTTTTGACGCCCACTAGGCTCAGCCGAGCTGGCGCACTGCCGCGGCCAGGCGGTTGATCTCGCTTAAGGAGAGCTCCTCGTTCGCGTGGGCGTTGCAGTAATCCAGCAGGGTATATCCGGTGAGCTGCAGCTGGTTGTGCTTGGCCCACACGCTGCGTGCATAGGGCGAGTTGTTGTTGATCATCTTCATCATGTGCTTGCGCTCGCTGAGCAGCTCGAACTGCAGATCGCGGCGCGCGTAGAGCGCGCGGTCCGGCGGGTTGATCAGCAAGGCGCCCAGCAATGCACCCATTGCCGCTTCGCAGTGGCCTACCAGGCGGCGGTGGTAGTGGGCGTCCGACGTAGTGCGCCACAGCCACAAGAAGATAAACGAGCAGATAACCGCAATACACACCTCGGCGAGGCGATCGATCACCACGTCGCCGAGCGGACGGTCCAGAGAGTTGCCCATCATCAGCGCCATGGGTGTGGTGAAGATGACGGTGAACGCATAGTTCTTGACGATGAAGAACTCCGCGGCGAATTGGCAGGCAGCCAGCAGGAACAGCAGGGGGAGGCCACCGATTTGGAAAGCATGGGCGATGGCGAACAGGCCGATGCCCAGGATGGAGCCCAAGAGACGGTGGACGCCACGGATGGTGCCGGGGACTTTCTCCGGACCCCACTGCAGGATCAGCAGGGCGGTGATCACGCCCCAGTCGGGGCGGTCCAGGCCCAGCCAGATCGTGAGGGCGCAAGAGACCAGGCTGGCCAGCACCACTTTTTCCATGCTGAGCTCTGCATGGCTGTGGATATTGAGGGAACGGCCGAAGCGGTACTTCACTGATGGCTTGTGGTGTGGGATTGCGGTGCGGGTGGGGTCGACCATGCCGTTGGTATCGGAGAAGTCCTCGTCCGTATCTACGTAGCCCGAGTGCGCACTGGCGGCCATGAGTTTCTGGCGGGCCTGCTGCACCTGCACCACCAGGCCGCGTTGTGATTCGCGGACGACCCTGCCGCCGGAGACGATGCCCGCGCCCATGAGCGTGGCCCATGCCTCGGAGAGGGATGTGCGGGCCAGGTAGTAGTTGCCGGGGCTTGGATCCTCAGCGAAGTCTGCTACTGCGTTGTTAAGGGTGCGGATGGCCTGTTGCTCCGGGCCGCGCGGGTTAAACAGGGCGGGGAACATGCCCACGATGATGGCGACGAACGCGCCGAACAGGGCCCAGCCGCCGATGGCTAGCGGGTTGAGGTCGTTGCGGGCGATCATGGTGGCACCGCCGGAGACCATGACGATGAAGAAGCCGCCCGGTGGCGGCAGGCGCAGTGCATTCTGGGCGTAGGTGAACACGCCGGAGAGGAAGGTGCAGTACACGCCGGCGATGAGTAGCCACCAGTGCGAGCCGCCGGAATCCATGTGCTCCCACATCATCTTGCCCAGCCAGGCGGCGATGGTGGGGCAGGCGGCCAGCAGGACGGCGGAGAACGCCATCACCTTCAGGCGGATGCGGTACGGCAGATTGCCGCCGTAGATGACGGTGAACGCTCCGCCAGCAACTAGCAACATCGCATCGGTGTGGCCCAACGACCATGCGATAGTGCCGGGGATCAGCAACGACAGTGCGGCTCGCAGTCCACCAGCCCAGCCCGAGGCCTTTGAGTTGAAGGTACTGAACAGTTCCCAAGCGCTCGGGCGTTGGGGGATGGGGAACTCCGCGGGGTTGCGCGGGGGCTTCGGGGATAGTGGGGAGGGCTGATGGTCGGGGCTGGTTTGGCTCACTGCGTCTGTATGTTTCCTCTTATGCGTCGGCGAAATAGGACGTCCATTGGGACAGTCATAGGGACATTCACAGTGTAGCCCTCGAAATCGAACAATGAACTGTGGGTTGTCCGGCGCAGTGCCTACACTGAGATCCATGAGTTACAAGGACCCGCAGCGCCCGCAGGATAAGGATTATCTGGCTGGCTGGATGCCCGACGAGGATCCACATGATGGGCAGGTCGTGCGCACTTCCGATGAGCAGGATCTGGAAGCTCGTCGCATTCGGTTGTCGAAGTACCGCCCGAGCACCGCGAAGAAGATCGCGGCCTGGCTGGCATTGATCCTGGGTGCGATGATGCTGTTCGGGATCCTATCCGGCTCGATGGAGGACGTCGATGGAGGCCTGAAGATCCTCCTGGCTGTACTTTACTTCCTCATGTTTGCCGGACCGGCACTGTTCTGGATGTATGCGAACAACCGCGATACCAAGGCGGTTCGGCAGTGGGCTGCCACGGAGTCCGGCTACCGGGAAGTGTGGGAATCCTTCGACTCGGCGACACAGTCCATCTTCGCCCGGCCTTCACTGGCAGACGAGCTGCCATTGCTACCGAAGCGCCCTTGGCTGTGGATCTGGATCGCGGAGTTCGCGGTGATCGCTACTGCCGGTGCGCTGACCCCTGCCTAGCGTTCGCCTGATCCGTGAAGGGCGCGGGGGAGTCCTACTGGGGAGTGGCGATTGTGAGGTAGTCGAACCACATCTTTTGCTTCAGGGCGAAGTCTGCCCCAAAGTCGTAATCGTTCGATTTTCCTACCTGACAAGTTAGAGTGCTGCCGTCCGAGCCCACGCGGCAGTCCATCGCATGAGTATCACCGGAATCGGGGTCAGTGACCGTGATGTTCGCATGGGGTACAGTACTACTTCGCTTTAGGGATCAATGCAGCCCACGTAGGCGTACCAAATACCACTGATACGGAGATCTCAAAGGCATGACCATAACCTCGGCCCAGCTTGACGCTGTCATTGCCGCAACCCGCCACATCCCCGAATCAAACTTCACCGCCTACCGCGGTGGTTACCCCCAGGAGATCAGTACAGCCCTTATCGATGCTGTGTTCTCAATCCAGGCCCAATACGACTCCGCTACACCTGGCAAAGGCGTCAGGAACCGCGTGCAGGCCTTCCGTTCCGCGAACTCGAGTGCGATTAATAATCTGTCGGCACTGATCGACTTGGGCACTGAACACGTAGTGCAGATGATGGGGAAGGGAAAACCGGACGCCGCTTGAAAGCGGGGGCAGTACTTGAGGCTGCTGCCGGATACGTGGCTATCGGGGTGAACAATGCCACACGTCGATTGCCTCCGAGTATGCCTGGCTCGAGATATGAGGAAAGTCCGGGGAGTTCGCATCTCTTTCACGGCACGTCGCATCGCACCCCTCTCCCGGCCGCTCACCTACTCCATATATAAGAAGAACAGATATAGCGCTGAATAGACTGTCGACAAACAGCCATGCAGAATAAGTTCAGGAACCTTCCTGCATATTTACAAGATTTCCCAACTATTCAACCATTTTTCATCCCCAAAGGAACTATCTTGCGCTAAGTTCATTTCTAACCATTCACCACAGCGAAAGATGACCCAACATGGCCAGACCATCTCGCACTATCACCACTCTCCTATTCGCCCTCACCCTCGGCATCGGCTTCACCCCCACCGTGCAAGCTCAGCCCGCACAACCACCAGCAGCCGCCAGCACACCAGGCGACAACAACGCCGATTACGTCGCACCCGGGCGCGAAGATCTCGAACCGGCAGAACCAGGCTTCGACGACAACAACGTAGATAACCAAGCGGGCAAAAACTGGCACCCCACCATCAACCCCAAAAGCAAAGTCATCCCAGGACAGATGCGTTCCGATAAAGAAGAAATCCCTGGTGGTTTCACCAAGGAACAGGCCAACCGCGCCGAGGTCCAAGAAGCTAAAGAACAGGCCACACAGGCACGCTCTGGGATCCAGACTTTTGCCGTTGTCGATACGTGCCGAACGTACTGGCCCAGCCCGTTCAAGGTCTGCGGAAAGATCCGCGAAAAGTACGACTCCCTCGGCGGACCACAAAGCTTCCTAACCTGGCCAAAATCCGACGAACTGAAGGTTCCCGATGGTGTGGGGCGCCGCAACGAGTTCGTCAACGGATTCATCTACTGGCACCCTAATACCGGTGCTCATTCGATCACCACGCACTTCTCTGTCGCTTGGGCACGTATCGGATGGGAACGTGGACCGCTAGGTTACCCCACCACTGACGAATTTGGCCTGTCTGGCAGTATCGGGCGTAAGCAATCCTTCGAGCACGGCCACATCTACGGCTCATTGGCAGGACTGGCCACAATCCACGGGGCGATCTACGACAAGTGGGTGCAAACCGGGGCAGAAAAAGGCCCGCTTGGCTACCCCACAGGTGATGAAACAAAAACCCCTGACGGCATCGGACGGTTCCATAACTTCACCCGCGGGAAGATCTACTGGCACCCACAATATGGAGCACATAGCGTTGTGGGAGCACAGCAGTTGATCTGGGAAGCGAGTGGACGTGAGCAAGGTATCTATGGATACCCTACTTCCGAACAATTTTTGGACAGTAAAGGAAATGTTGTTCAAAACTTCTCAAAAAGTCGACTGGATCTAAGTGTGTATCTAGGAAACATCGCCACTACACGAGTGGGAGAGAAGCTACTTAACGATAAACTAGTTGCTCTTTATCCTGAGTTGGCCAGTGGGGGGGAATGTGGAGATAGGCGCACGAAATGTCCTTGTCGCCAATGCAGAAACTAGAGATTCTCGTGTAGTGGGCGGAAAAGAGGTAGTGACAATCATTCCAGTCCCTAGCTACTATTTATATGACTGGCATAGAGGAAATCTAAACGACTACTGCACATCTAGCCCTGATGAATACTCTGGAGGAGTAAAGAATGCAGATTTCAGAGGACCTTGCGCTATTCATGATATGTGCTACCAGGCTGTTTCTCGAGGAGAAAGGACCCAATCATTTTGTGATGAAAGGTTCCACTCGCAGCTATTGCTAACCTGCGAAGGTGTATACTCACGATACAGTGTAGATAGGTATCGGTGCGGAAATGTAGCCCAGGTTTACTATCAAGTCGTAAAGAATGCTCCTCATGATTTTTAAGGAATAATTAATTTGATAAAGCGCATTCTTTTCTTGCCGATTATTGAACTTATTCTTATTTCTCTGTCCTTGTTTGGCTTATCAAGATGGATCATAATGCCTTTTTATGACCCATCTTACGGTACGGAGAGCCAGTTTTTTGATTCCTTCAATCAATCTCTTGTAATAATCTCGGCAATTTCTGCCCTTTTGGGCATTTTTCTTGCGGTAATTGTCCCAAATAAAATCGCTACAGGGTGGGCGATCATTGCCGCTGGAGCGGTGGCTGTCGTACTTGTTAAAAGCATGGAAGACAATAGCCCTAACATTGGCGGAGGTCTCATATTTTTAGTCGGCGAAGTCCTCCTGTTGGCAGGGTTCTCCATGGTCGTTAGGTTCTATTTGATTTCTCTATTAAGATAATCCATACTGTTTGACTACTGCTATAATAGGTCGGATTATCCAAGTTCGCTATCGATATGATCGACCTGACCATGGTCTCCTTAAGCCAAATCCGTAGTTCGCGTTGGCTTGCCAAAGCGGCTATACAGCGTTGTTCGCCCTACCTTCAAAACGTCGTGCGACTTCCGCTTTCGGTACACCAGCATCCACCCATGCATGCGCCTGATCAACCTGCTCCGCAGTAAGCGCGCGGGCACGACCTTTGTACACCCCTCGCTCGAGCAATCCCCTCGGCTTGACGCTCCCTAATGATTGAGCGTTCAAATTCCGCCACCGAACCCAGCAGCCCGAGCATCAGCTTGGCGATCGGGGTGGAGTCCTTCGAGTAGATCTGTCCCTCCTTGAGGAACTCCACCGACACCCCTTTGCTGACTAACTCGTCAACAATGGCATACAGATCCGTTAAGGACCGCGCGCACCGATCCATCGACGGCGACCACAAGCTGATCCCCCGCACGGACATACCGCATCGCTTCATCAAGACTAGGCCACTTTCGTGAACCACCACTAGCCCTATCTGTGTAATAGGTGAAGACCTTCTCCGCCTTGAGTTGCTCAATCTGGCGATCAAGATTCTGATCTTTCGAGCTCACCCGGGCATAACCCACCTTTTGCCCCGAGATCACACCCAACTGTTCCGTGATCTCTAGAGGCAGTGACGGTTCTGTTCCGTTAGTCATGGAGCCAACCCTAGCCAACAGGAAATCTTGTCATTCACAAAGTGTTCGCTTGGGGTACAGCCGTCACGTTAGGGTTGCTAGACCTATAGGCGTAGGTAGGTTTCAATGCCTCTGCGTAAATCGCATCAGCGAACTCGCATGATGTTTGGAGAGGAACGCTGATCTCAGCGCCATTTGCAGTGACCCCGCAGTCATTTCGCGGGTAAGCACTTCCCCCGTTGGAAGAGGGACGTTTGCGTTTGCCTCGCGTCGGCTCAGCTGCGCGGTTGTTGCTTTCTGTGGCAGAGCTGTGACCGGAACCGTGGTTTGAAGCCGGTGGGGTGGGGTTGGGGCCGGACTTCTTGGTGGACTTAGCGCGTGTGGTTTCGTCTGCCTTGTCGTCCTTTTTAGAGGCCTCACCCTTAGCTGCCGAGTTCTGCTG
>NZ_JASBOI010000013.1:0-57464 GCF_039907245.1 Corynebacterium sp. c24Ua_83
TGGGGAGCAGTTCAGATTTCGGCGAGGCTTTGCACTTTGTACCGTTGGAGACTGCCGCTGTGGCTGCTGTCGCTGCAGCCGCAGCCGCAGCCGTAACAGCAGGTACTACTTGCGGCGGACGGCGGTGAAGTAAACCGCCACTGCTGCGATCAGAATGAGGGCCAGGATCCCCAGGCCGATGTACAGGATCGTGTTGCTCTGGGAGGCATTGTCGATGTCCTTGGCTTGGGCGTTGGAGTCGTCGCTGGAGTTGCTGCCCTTCGCGTCGCCGTTGCCGTCGTCACTGGTTCCTGGCGGTTCGGGGGAGGGCTCCGGCCCGGGCTCTAGGGTTTGACGCCACTCCGGTCCATCGACCTTATTGCCTTCCACTGCGGTGGACAGGCGGAACTCGATGTCCTTTGCTTGCTTTCCGTTATCGTCGTAGCCCTCGAGGGTGACCATGACATACCACTGACCGGCATCCGAAGCTTGCGAATCCCCAACGTTTCCTTCACGGTTGCGGTAGAAAACGTACGGCGTACCCACAGCACGTGCGGTGGTGGGGACATCCTTGTCGAGGGTCCGAATTGTCTGCTCTGACGTGACTTCGCGGCGCGGCGACGCCACGTAAATGTCGCCGTTACGGGAATCGTCCGTGTTCTTCCTATCGAATTCAACCTCTGCGATGGGGCGCTGGCCCCAGTCGACATTCATGCGGTAGAACTTCGTCTCGCCGGGAACCAGGGTGTCGGACACAGTGCCCGGGGAGATCTCGGTTGCGTTGTTGTAGGAATTGCCACCGGGGGTCGGCTTCGGAGTGGTGCTAGGCACCTTGACCTTATCCTTGTCTTCACCCTCCGGGACTTCACGATCGTTTTCCGGGCCGGCATCGGCGCCGTCAACTTCGGGCGCAAAGCCGATCATGATCTCGACCGGCAGGTCGTGGTCAATTTCGGTACCGGTATGGTTCAGCTTCACGCGGTACTTCGTCGGGTCGCAGTCCTCATCCGGTTCGATGGTGACGGTCTCCGCTTCTGGCGGGCCGGGCCAATTGGAGCCGTTGTAGTGGCCGGAGCCCTTGTCGCTGCAGCTGTCGTTCTTATATTCGACGTCGACGTTGTAGTAGATGTGGTCACCGCCCTCGAAGCCAACGGGAACCAGGTTTGCAGTTACCTGCGCCTTCTTGCCTTCGGGGACGCTGATGCTGAACCACTTTTCGTCGCCGTCCTTGTTGGATCCCTTAGGGGAAGGCAGGGTGCTTTGGTAGAGGCCTTCGCCGAGGTAGAACCCGTCGGTGGCGTTGTCTGCTAGTTGGACTGGGGTGCCGGCGGATTCGTAGTTGCCGGCGACGCGTTGGGCGGCGTCGGTGAGTGCTTCGGTGAGGGCTTCGGTGTCGTCTGCGGAGGTGTAGGTGCCGCCGGAGACTTCGGAGATGCATTCGAGTTCCTTTTGGGCCTTGTCATCCACTTTGAACCCTACGGTGTGGATGGCTAGATCGATGCCGTCGCCGGCGATGTCTTCGGCGACGTCGCAGACTGGTGGTGGGGCGCAGGTGTCGATGCCGTCGGAGACGAGGATGATGTTGCGCTTGCCGGAACTACCGAGTTCCTCGGCGGCCTTCTTGATGGCATTGCCGATGGGGGTGTAGCCCTTGGGCTCTAGCCCGTTGATCTTGTCCTCGAGGTCTTCGGGCTTGTTGTTGCCGAGGGAAGCGAGGGTGGTGATGTCTTGGCAGCCTTTGTCGCGGTTGTCCGGGGCGTTGGATTCTTCGGAGCCGTAGGCGATGACTGCGGTTTGGGCTGAATCGGCGAGGGTGTCGATGGTGTCGTTGGCTGCTTTTTTGGCGGCGTCCATGCGAGTACCGCCGTCGCCGGTGTCTTTTTCGGCCATGGAGTCTGAGGCGTCGAGGACGACGGCGACTTTGCTGTCGTCGGTGTTTCCGCTGTCTTGTCCGTTCCCGTTGTTGTCTTCGGCGTTGGCGTTGACGGCGAGGATGGGGAGGAGGGTGATGATGGTGAGGAAGGCGAGTAGTGCGAGGGTGAGGCGCCAGGGTGTGGGGTGTTTTGCTGAGGTTTGGGGGGTGGGGCTAGCTGGGTGCAAAGGGGATCAGCGCCTTTCTAAGTACTGCGAGGTTTTGTTTTACAAGGGTGGGACGCAACGCGGCCGCATAATGTTCCCAGCCCGGAAAAAGTTCCGCGCTGAGAAAAATTGTGGTGAAGAAAATAATAGGAAATAAAGCTCTGACCCGCATGAAAAGCGTTCTGATTTGAACGGTAACGAGGGGTGTCCGGGGGCACCTATAAAGTGGTCAGCATGACTGCACCGCATTTTGACCCGGCACACATGCTGAGCTTCGACCTGGAAACCACTGGAGTAGACCCGAAGACCGCCCGCATCGTCACCAGCGCACTTGTGACCATCAAAGGGCGCGAGCGAAACGACATCGAGATGCTCGCCGATCCCGGCGTGGAGATTCCTCAGCAGGCCTCCGACGTCCACGGCATCACTACCGAGTACGCCCGCGAGCACGGCCAGGATCATGGAGAAGTGCTGGCCAAAACCATCGAGGGCATCCGGGAGGCATGGCGCTCCGGCGCCACGCTGATCGTCTACAACGCCGCCTATGACCTCAGCGTTCTGCGCGCTCTGGAGCCCAGTTTCACCATCGACGGGCCGGTATTCGATCCCTATGTGGTTGATAGGGCAAAGGATCAGTACCGTAAGGGCAAGCGCACCCTGGAAAGTGTGTGCCAGCACTACGGCGTGAATTTGGACAACGCCCACGAGGCGACGGCGGATGCAGTGGCTGCCGCCCGTGTGGCGTGGATGCTGGCGCGCAAGTATCCCGAGGTGACACAGATGTCAGCAGATGAACTGATGTTTTCGCAGGCCACGTGGTTCTACGAGTCTCAGAAGGGGCTGCAAGAGTGGTTTCAGAAGAAGGGCAAAGACGTGCAGGTCAACACCGCCTGGCCGCTTGCCGAGTAGCCTGACGAAACCCTATCGCAGCGCCCATTTGTTTCTTATCTTCCCCTAGGGGCACAATAAAGGTGTTGTGGTTCTTCCCCTCTGCTTCTCACTGACGTTTCTATTGACGCCCACTGGGGCTCCAGCCGGTCTCTAAGGGAATTCACTGGCGCAGCAGGGGATGGGAGCCAACGCTTCCAGAAAGTAGATGCTTCAACAAGGCCGACGCCTGAAGAAGGCAGACGCCTGAAGAAGACAGCTGAATACAGAAAACATCTGAATACACCGAAATGGGGCACTAGGGATCATGGACGATAAAAGCAATCCCCAGGGCGAAGAGCGCAACGGCGCTGAACGGCACTCATCAGGACCGAGTCCAGCCGACCAGAGTTCAGCCGGACAAATCTCACAGGAGAAGCGGGAGAAGCAGGCCGCTCCTGGTTACGCCGTCGCTTCCACTCCGAAGATCGCGGAGTCTAAGAGGGAGAAGAAAGACAACACCCACTGGCTATACATCGGCGTGATCATCGCCGTGATCGCCGGTATCATCTTCGGCCTCGTGGCGCCCGATACTGCCAAGGGATTCAAAGAGCTGGGCACCACCTACGTCAGCCTGATCAAGATGATCATCGCACCGGTGATTTTCTGCACGATCGTGCTGGGAATTGGCTCGGTGAGGTCTGCGGCGTCAGTAGGTAAAGCAGGCGGCCTCGCACTGACATACTTCGTTACGATGTCCACCTTTGCCCTCGCAGTGGGTCTGGTGGTCGGCAACATCCTGCAGCCGGGCGATGGCCTGAACCTGAGCACCGGCGGAAGCAACACCTTCGGAAACGGCGAAGAGCAGAAAGCTGAAGGCCTGGTGGGCTTTGTCCAGGGGATCGTCCCGGACACTTTCTTCAGCGCTTTTACCAGTGGTCAGATTCTGCAGGTGCTTTTCATTGCCCTACTGGTGGGCTTCGCCACGCAATCGATGGGTAAGGCCGGCGAGCCGATCCTCAGCTTCGTAGCCACGCTGCAGAAGCTGGTATTCAAGATCCTGTCCTGGATCCTGTGGCTCGCACCGATCGGCGCCTTCGGCGCCATGGCAGGTGTAGTCGGCGGCACGGGCATCAAGGCCGTTCTGCAGCTGGGCGTGCTGATCCTCGGCTTCTACATCACCTGTGTGATCTTTGTGTTCGGCATCCTGGGTCTGATCCTGCGGGTATTCACGGGATTCAACATCTTCAAGCTGGTGAAGTACCTGGGTCGCGAGTACCTGCTGATCTTCGCCACCAGCTCCTCGGAGTCTGCATTGCCGAACCTGATGCGCAAGATGGAGCACATTGGTGTGGACAAGTCCACGGTCGGCATCGTCGTGCCGACGGGCTACTCCTTCAACCTGGACGGTACTGCCATCTACCTGACTATGGCCGCCATCTTCATCTCGGACGCCATGAACGTCCACATGGGACTCGGAGACCAGATCAGCCTGCTGGTGTTCATGATCATCGCCTCCAAGGGAGCGGCGGGCGTGTCCGGCGCTGGCATCGCCACGCTGGCGGCCGGCCTGCAGTCCCACCGACCGGAGCTGCTGGGTGGCGTGGACATCATCGTCGGCATCGACCGCTTCATGTCCGAGGCTCGCGCGCTGACCAACTTCTCCGGCAACGCGGTGGCCACCCTGCTGGTCGGCAAGTGGACGCACACTGTCGACAAGGAGCAGGTCAAGCGGGTGCTGAACGGCGAGGACCCGTACGTGGAGGCCGCGGACGACCACAACGTCAACCTGAAGTATCCGTCGGTGAAGAACCCCGCCACGGCACACCTGCAGCCGACCCCGCAGGTGAACCTGGACGACTACCGCCAGCAATAGCCTGGCAGGTGGCGGTTTGCGGAGATTGCAGCCCGGGTAGGTGCACGGCGAGGCTGGACGTGAACGGCCAGCTACGGCAATCGCCCGCCTGCGGGCGCGGCGGCGGAGACCGCAGCCCGTGTGGGTACGCGGTGGCAGCCTGGCGGACGCGGACGGGCGAGTGCGCGTCGAGCCCGGCGCGGCAGTGGGGGACTGCCGCGTAAGGGGGATCACCGGCAGGACTATACTGAAGCGCATGTCACATGAAGCTTCACGTCCCGTAAGCGAGGGAAACGCCCCGGCAGGGCAAGTCCCAAACACGGAAGAAAGCGCCGGCGCGGAGGCCGACGCAGCTGGAACCACCGCCGGTACTGATTCCACCGCAGGCACGGAGTCGATGTCCGGCAAGGAGGCCATTTCCGGCGCGGAATATCTGAAGAAGATCGTCTCCGCCCCCGTCTACCGCGTGGCCACGAACACGCCACTCGAAAACATGGCAACGCTGTCCAAGCGCATCGGCAACGAAGTGTTGGTCAAGCGCGAAGACCTTCAGCCTGTGCACAGCTTCAAGATCCGCGGCGCGTTCAACCGCATGTCCCAGCTCACGGACGAAGAACGCGCCCGCGGCGTCGTCGCCGCCTCCGCTGGAAACCACGCCCAGGGCGTAGCGCTCTCCGGTACGGAACTCGGCATCCGCACCGTCATCGTCATGCCGGAAGTTACACCCAGCATCAAAATCGACGCAGTCCGCAGTTTCGGCGGGGAAGTGCTGCTGCACGGCGCGAACTTCGACGAAGCCAAAGCCAAGGCCATGGAACTCTCCGAGGTTGAGGGCATGGTGTGGGTCGCCCCCTTCGACGACGAAGCCGTCATCGCCGGCCAAGGCACCACCGGGCTGGAGATCTTCCAATCCCGCCCCGACGTAGACCGCGTCTTCGTGCAGGTCGGCGGCGGCGGACTGGCCGCCGGAATCTCCGTGCTTCTCAAAGAACTAGACCCCAACATCCAGGTCATCGGCGTGGAGCCCGAAGAATCCGCCTGCCTCACTCATGCGCTAGCCGCCGGACACCCCGTGGCTCTCGACCACGTCAGCCTCTTCGCCGAAGGCGTGGCCGTTAAGCAGATCGGCAGCGAAACCTTCCGAGTCTGCCGCGAATACCTCGACGACGTCATCACCGTCAGCTCCGACGAGATCAGTGCCGCCATCAAGGACATCTTCGACGACACTCGCGCCATCGCTGAGCCAGCCGGCGCCGTCGCACTGGCAGGCCTGAAGCGCTACGCCGCCGACCACCAAGTCGAAGGGGAGACCCTGGCACACGTCCTGTCCGGCGCGAACGTGAACTTCCACTCCCTGCGCTACGTCTCCGAACGCGCGGAGATCGGCGAGGGCGGCGAGGGTATCTTCGGCGTGAGCATCCCCGAGCGCGAGGGAGCTTTCCTCGAGTTCTGCAAGATCCTCGGCCATCGCGCCGTCACAGAATTCAGCTACCGAGTCGGTCAGCGCGACGGGGAAAAGCCCGCCCGAATCTTCGTGGGCGTCAAACTCAAAAACGGTGAGGATGAGCGCAAGGCCATCGCCGAAGACCTCCGCGAGGCAGGCTACGGCGTGGTCGACCTGTCCGACGACGACGTAGCCAAGGAACACGTCCGCTACATGATCGGCGGCACCCCCGGCCAGCACGTCGACGAAACCGCCTACAGCTTCGAGTTCCCCGAAAACCCGGGAGCCCTGCTGCACTTCTTGGAAGTCCTGGGAACCCGCTGGAACATCACGGGCTTCCACTACCGCAGTTTCGGCATGGACCACGGTCGCGTGCTGGCGGCTTTCGAGGACGTCTCCGGCGACGCGGAATTCCAGGAGCACCTGCAGCAGCTCGGCTATCACGCCACGGACGTGACGGACAGCCCGGCCTACGACTTCTTCATCAGCGCCGAATAGCGCGGCACGCGGGTGGTACGCCTAAGTGCGCAGCGTTAGCTGAAGAACGCGCCGAAAATCGAGCCGAGCTGGCGCAAATGCTCAACCTCGCTGAGCAGGAAGTCCGGCCCACCCGGGCGCCCGATGATCAGCAGCAGGCTCGTGCCCTCGATCGGCGTGCCCGCCAGCGCGGAATCCATGACCGCCCAGTTCTCGGGAATCCAATCCTCGCGCTCTGGGTTCAGCACGCGCGCCTCGTTCAATGGCGGATGATCCAGCTCCTTGCCGTTGTCCTCCGGCGCGGCAGGGGAAGACGCCACCCGGTGAGTCCGCGGCAACGTATCCAGCACGACCGCCCAGCCTGCCGTCATGGAGCGCGGCAGGTCCTGCATCATGATCTCTAGCGCCTTTTCTTTGTGACGCCGCTTCTCCGCCACCCCGGACAGCATCTGAATCTGGCCACGTCGGTCGATAGAACCTGTAAAGGGGCGAATCGAGTCGACGTAGAAACCGTCGAGTTCCTGTGTGGCCGTGATCAGGCTGTCGGGCAGATGCCCAGACGGCAGGGAGACGACAATGTCGTCCATAACGAAGTCGGGCTCATCCTGTTCTGGGCGTCCGACAATATCCACACCGCGAATGTCACCGCCGACAGTCCCCAGCGCCATGGCCAGCAGACCAAGGGAGCCGGGGGTATCGGGCATACGCACACGCATAAGGAAAGACATGGCACCGATACTAGCGACACCTGAAGTCCACGGGGGCTACTTGCCTTGGCTAGAGTAGAACCCATGTCTGAGATTTCGCGCGAAGATGTTGCCCACCTGGCCCGCCTGGCTCGCCTGGACCTGGGGGAGCAGGAATTGGATGAATACGCAGCTCAGATCGACGGGATCGTCGATCACGTGGCCGCGATCGGGAAGGTAGACACCGAAGGCGTTGAGCCACTGAGCCACCCCACTCAGAACGTTGACGGCGATGTCGCCGTCATGCGTGAAGATGTGGTCGTTCCGAGCCTCACCGCAGAGCAGGCCCTTGATCAGGCGCCGAAGCAGAGCGAGCAGCGCTTTGAGGTGCCGCAGATCCTCGCGGACTAGGACAGCCTCTGAGGAACGCTAGCGTCACTGGGGCTGCGGCACAGTTGCGGCGGGTGGCGTCAAAAAGCTAAAAGACCGCTAGAGCAACGAACGTTTAGAACTAAAAACTGAAAGAACCAAAGGAACTGTAGGAACACTCATGGCTGAGAACAAGTACATCGTCGGTTCCCGGGACGACTCGGACTTCACCACCTGGACCGCCGCGGAACTGGCGGAGAAGATCCACGCGCGCGAGATCAGCTCCCAGGAAGTTACGCAGGCCCACCTGGACCGCATCGGTGAGATCGACGGCGACATCCACGCATTCCTCCACGTCGGCGCCGATGAGGCGCTGGCGGCGGCCTCCAACGTTGACGACGCACTGGCCGCCGGCGACCAGCCGACCAGCAAGCTGGCCGGCGTGCCGCTGGCGTTGAAGGACGTGTTCACCACCACCGACGCGCCGACCACGTGTGCCTCCAAGATGCTGGAAGGCTACATGAGCCCCTACGACGCGACCGTCACCATGCGCCTGCGCGCCGCCGGCATCCCGATCCTGGGTAAGACGAACATGGACGAGTTCGCCATGGGCTCCTCTACGGAGAACTCCGCCTACGGCCCGACGAAGAACCCCTACGACCTGGAGCGCACGCCGGGTGGTTCCGGCGGTGGCTCGTCGGCGGCGCTGGCCGCGGGCATGGCTCCGCTGGCCATCGGCACGGACACGGGTGGCTCCATCCGCCAGCCCGCCGCGCTGACCAACACCGTCGGCGTGAAGCCGACCTACGGCACTGTTTCCCGTTACGGCCTGGTGGCCTGCGCCTCCTCGCTTGACCAGGGTGGCCCGACGGCGCGCACGGTTCTGGATACCGCGCTGCTGCACGAGGTTATTGCGGGGCATGACGCCAACGACTCGACCTCCTCCTCCCACGCCGTCGCGCCGGTTGTCGAGGCCGCGAAGCAGGGCGCCTCCGGAGACTTGAGCGGCGTGAAGCTGGGTGTGGTGAAGCAGTTTGAGAAGGCCGAAGCCTTCCAGCCGGGCGTGCTGGACACCTACCACGCCAACCTGGAGCAGCTGAAGTCCCAGGGAGCTGAGCTGGTGGAGGTCGACTGCCCGAACTTCGACCACGCGCTGAATGCCTACTACCTGATCCTGCCGTGTGAGGTCAGCTCCAACCTGGCCCGCTTTGACGGCATGCGCTACGGCCAGCGCCGCGGAGACGACGGCTCCCGTTCCGCCGACCAGGTGATGAGCCTGACCCGCGCCGAAGGCTTCGGCCCGGAGGTCAAGCGCCGCATCATGCTGGGCACCTACGCCCTGTCCGTCGGCTACTACGACGCCTACTACCTCCAGGCTCAGCGCGTACGCAACCTGATCTCCCAGGACTTTGCTAAGGCCTACAAGCAGGTCGACGCGATCGTCGCGCCCGTGACGCCGTCCACCGCCTTCAAGCTCGGCGAGAAGGTCGATGACCCGTTGGCGATGTACATGTTCGACCTGTTCACCCTGCCGCTGAACCTGGCGGGTGTGTGCGGCATGTCCGTGCCCGGTGGCTTCGCCAGCGACTCCGGCCTGCCGACCGGCCTGCAGATCATGGGCCCGGCGCACGGCGACGACCGCCTGTACCGCGTTGGCGCCGCCTTCGAGGCCGGCCGCGCCTAACTGGCCCTGCTCAGCCGGTAGCGCCTGGCCTGCCGAGCCAGCTGGCCGGCTGCCCTCGGGTAGCCGGGGCGGGGTGGCCGGTCTGGCCGTACCTGTTCAGCCGCGTAGTTCTGCCGGGGCCGCGGCGCTGAGAAGAGTCAGACTCATTTGCCAGAGGCTTTTGACTTGGGGATCCGCGTATGGTGGGGGACATGGGTAAAATTCCCGAATTTTACACAGGCGATGGCTTGGTCGAGGATCCCGACGGATCCCGGCGCTGGGGAGTCCTCGGCGCGGCGGGATTGTTCCTTGTCACCGACGACCGCCACGTGCTGATGCAGCACCGCGCCAAGTGGACCAACCGCGGCGGTACTTGGGCTCTGCCCGGCGGGGCGATCGACGTTGGCGAATCACCCACCGACGGCGCCCTCCGCGAAACGTGGGAAGAGACAGGCGTGGGGGCGTCTTCGGTAAAAGTACACCGAGAAATCGTCACCTCCACCGTGCCCGTCAAGGTTGCGTACTGCCGCCTGCCCGTCCGCGACGACGAGTGGCACCTCTTCGCCGACATCGAGAAAATCATCGAACGCAACGGAGACCCCCGCAAGGCTCTGCAGGATTTCCCAGTCCGACACCCCAGCCTCGACGCCTCGCTGAACGCCCACGGAATCTTCGGACTCGGCGGCACATTCTGGTGGCAATACGAGAACCCAGAAATCAACGAGTGGACGTACACCACCGTCCTGGCCACCTGCTCCGAACACCTGGAATTGCACCCGACAGCCGAATCACTGGAGCTACTGTGGCAGCCCATCGACCAGCTGGAAGAACTGCCGCTGATGCCGGAGTTTAAGGCCAGTTTGCCCGCCATCCGGGCAGCAGTAGACTCCCTTTAAGTGAAATATCCCGCGCTGCCGCTCCCACTTCCGCAGGCCTGGCGCGCCCTCGTGGCGCTGTGCATCGGCTTCTTCATGATCCTGCTGGATCAAACGATCGTCGCAGTCGCCACGCCAGCATTCCAAGCTGACCTGCACGCCGACTACGGCCAAGTGCTGTGGGTCACCAGTGCTTACCTGCTGGCGTTCGCGGTGCCTCTGATGGTCACCGGCCGGCTCGGCGACCGCTTCGGCCCGAAGAATCTCTACATCGCGGGCATGACGATCTTCACGCTCTCGTCGCTTGCCTGCGGACTGGCCGGCAGCATCGAAACGCTGATCGCCGCCCGCGCCGTGCAAGGTATTGGCGGATCTTTATTGACGCCCCAGACCATGAGCGTGATCAACCGCATCTTCCCGCGCGACAAGCGCGGGGCCGCACTGGGCATCTGGGGTGCCACGGCGGGAATCTCCACTCTCGCCGGGCCACTGCTCGGAGGATTCATCACCCAATACGCAACCTGGCAGTGGGTGTTCTTCATCAATGTGCCAATCGGTGTGCTGTCCGTGGTGATGGTCGCCCGCTGGGTACCGCGGTTCCAGCCGACCGAGGAACGCATCAACGTGCCGTCGATCCTGCTTTCCATGGTGGCGATGACGATGGTGATCTACGGCATCCAAGAAGGCGACCCCGCCGGGTGGGCGCCGTGGATCTGGGGACTGCTGCTCGGAGGCGTGGCGCTGCTGGTGGCCTTCGTCTGGCTGCAATCCCGCCTGCCCGCAGGCAGCGCACTGGTTCCGATTTCCCTGTTCGCACGCCGCCACTTCGCATTCGGCAACGCATCCATCTTCACCATGGGCTTCACCGTCGCCGGCATGATGGTGCCAGTGATGATGTACCTGCAGGAAGTCCACCTCTTCAGCCCGATGAAAGCCTCCTTTGTGGTGACGCCCATGGCCATCATCGCTGGAATTATGGCTCCGTTCGTCGGCCGGCTGGTCGACCGCTACGAACCCAGGCGCTTCGCCGTCCTCGGGTTCTGCCTGATGGCCACCGGCGTGGCCGCGCTGGTGTTCTCCATGCGGCCAGAACGGCCCCTATGGATGATGATCGGGGCGTTCGTGATCCTCGGATTCGGAAACTCCTTCGTCTGGGCTCCGAACTCCACCACCACCCTGCGCGACCTGCCGCCCCAGTTCGCCGGCGCCGGCTCTGGAATGTACAACGCCACCCGCCAGCTCGGCGCCGTCACAGGAGCCGCCGTTATCGCCGCCGTCGTGCAAGCGCGCGTCAGCGCCGTCGGCCCCCAAGCCTTCGGCGACTCCCTGCTGCCCGCGGTGATCATGCTGATCCTCGGCGCAGTGGCCTCCGCCATGGCTAGGCCAGAGGTCAGCAACGGAGACGAGTAGGCGTCAATAAATTCAACAAAAGAGACCAGCAACGACCAGCAGAGACCCAAATAGAAAGAGCCGTGGGAGCGAAGCCCCGGGAAATGCAACAAAACATCCCGCCCGGCAGATCCCGCGGGGTATCGCTAAACTTTAAAACATGCGTATTGCGACCTTGACCAGTGGTGGAGACTGCCCAGGATTGAACGCCGTCATCCGAGGCATCGTGCGGACAGCGGCCGGGGAAGGCCATACCGTCGTCGGATTCGAAGACGGCTGGCAGGGGCTGCTGGAAGACCGCCGCGTGCAACTGTACGACGACGACTTCATCGACCGGATCCTGCGCCGCGGAGGCACCATCCTCGGCACCGGACGCCTGCACCCCGACGACTTCATGGCCGGCATCGACCGCGTCAAAGCCAACCTCGCGGATGCAGGCATCGACGCACTGATCCCCATCGGCGGCGAAGGCACCCTTAAAGGCGCGCGCTTCCTGCACGACAACGGCGTGCCAGTCATCGGCGTGCCGAAGACCATCGACAATGACGTCAATGGAACCGACTACACCTTCGGCTTTGACACCGCCGTCGCCGTCGCCACCGACGCCATTGACCGCCTGCACACCACCGCCGAATCACACGACCGCGTGATGATTGTGGAAGTCATGGGCCGCCACGTCGGCTGGATCGCACTACACGCGGGCATGGCCGGCGGCGCCCACGAAATCCTGATCCCGGAGTTCCCGTTCGACATCGACGACGTCTGCCGCCGGATGGCTCGCCGATTCCAGCTGGGGGAGAAGTACGGCATCATCGTCGTCGCCGAAGGCGCACTGCCGAAGGAAGGCACCCTGGACGTCGCCGAACGCGAAGTGGACCAGTTTGGACATGAGAAGTTCCAAGACATGTCTGCGCTGATCGCCAAGGAGATCGAAAACCGCCTGGACACCGACGTGCGTTCCACCGTGCTAGGGCACATTCAGCGCGGCGGAACTCCCACCGCGTTTGACCGCGTTCTGGCAACGCGCTTTGCCGTGAATGCCACCAAGGCCGCGATCCGGGGGGATTTCGGCAAGGTCGTTGCGCTCAAGGGTGGCAGCATCGAGCTGATCGACTTTGAAGAAGCCGTCGGCACGCTGAAGGAAGTTCCCGAGAGGCGCTACGAAACGGCGCGCTCGCTGTTCGGCTAGCGGACGCCGCGGACATCACAGACGCCCCGGACGCTGAAGGGGGCGCAGGGCGGCGGTGCAGCAAGGCGCAGGGCGGCGCAGGCGCGCGAGCAGCCTAGCGCGGTGCAATGGCGGCAGAGCCAGGCGCCACAGGCAGGGCGCGCTGTGTGGCCTGGCACGGCGCAATGGCGACAGAGCCAGGCGCGACGGGAAGGGCGCGCTGTGTGGCCGACGTTAAGCCAGCGCCGGGCAGGGCCGGGCAATCGTGCGTTTAGTGGCAAGCGTCGCATGCTGGGGATGCGTGCTTCGTACAGCACGCCTGGCGGAGAATTGTCAAGGGGGAATTGAAAAGCCTGTGGAAAACGCTGGCAAAGAGGGCAAGTTATCCACAAGCGGTCGCGCGGGGCGGGGCAGAAATTTTGCGCATGGTTTAGCGTTCGGGGCATGGAAAAGTTGCAGCAGCTCGCAGAGCTCAAGCGTCAAGTGGCGGACGCGCAGCGCCACGGCGTGGAGCTGCTGACAGAAGCCATTGGCACGCCCGCCGAGCAGCTCCCACTGGAACGCGAGTATGCGCGGAGCGTGGCGCGGGCAGCGGAACACTTCTCCGGGGCGGCGTACTCGCGTTATAAAAAGCGGGCGCTGGAAGCCGCCCAGCGCAACGGACACGGTCTGGATGTGCTGATACTGATCGCCGAACGGGCTCGGGCGCTGGGGATCAAACAGCGTTACGTGTTTACGGAAGCGCTATGCAACACTGCCGGAGACTATGCAGCGATTTCGCGCCGGGCGACGCAACTGCGGCGCGAAATGCAAGGGACGCGGGTGCCCGACGACGGAGGACGCCGCATCATGCATGGCACGAAGACCACTATCCAGTTCACGGGGCCGTCGCACCGCATGTCGGAGATCTGGGAGTCTGCACGTCTGGACCCACTGGCATGGCTCACGGAGAATCGCACCATTCAACGCAGCACGCTGACCACCAACGTTGTGGTCAGTCTGGATGACTACATTCAGGTACTCAGCGGACAAGGGGATGAGATCGAGTTGCGTGCCACCAACGGGGCCGTCCTCACCGGGGCGGAATACGTCGCCCGTCGTTTAGAAGACGCTGTGTCTCCCCGCCAGCTATCCACGCCAATTGCCGACGCCTCAGTCGCCGACGCGGCCGTGGCAGACAGCACCTCGGCGGGCCCGGCCGGGGTGGCGGGCAGCACCTCGGCGGGCCCGGCGGAGACGGCGCTTACGGCGAGTTCAGCCGGTGTGGCAGGTGTTGCGGGCGAGGCGAAGACGGCAGGCGTGATGTTGAAGGATGGAGATTGCATCACCCTGATAGCCCCGGAGCAAGGGCCGGTGAATTTGTACAGGGTGAAGCGGTTGGCGTCATCAAAACAGCGCCGAATGCTGGAAGCCGAAACGACACGGTGCGCCTGGCCGGGATGTGGGCGTCCGGCGAGTGAATGCCAAGTTCACCACCTGCAGGAATTTGCGAAAGGCGGAGAAACGAACCCTGAAAATATGACACTCCTGTGCCCGTACCATAACGGCGTGAACGGGCAACGCGGCCGCGGGCGGATGATGCGCGAGCACGGGCGCGTCACCTGGCTGCCGCCAGGATCGCCGGGACGCGGGGAACCGCCGGAACCGCCGACCCCGCCGGGACGCGGGGAACCGGCGAGCCCGCCGGGACGCGGGGAGCGCGGACCAGGCGGACATCGTGGATGGAAGGACTAGGGACGCTGAAATGCGTGAGAGGTGCGCGGAGGCGCGGCTGCGTTGACGCGGCGGCGGTGCTGACGCGTACACGTCGCGAAGATGTCGAGGTCCTCGAAGGCTGGGCCGGCGCGGTGCGGCATACAGTGCGGCATGCAGTGCGGGCGCGTTGGGCCGCCAGGGGTATCCGGAGCCGGGACAGCCTTTGGCGCCCGCCGGGGCAGCGCCCAGCGACCCTAACGCCACACAGTTGCGCAGACGTATTAAGATGGCTGGCATGACTGCGCCTGTCTACGATTACTCCGATGATGTGATGGACTTCGACGAAGTGCTGGAGCGCTTCGACCCGGTAATGGGCATGGAAGTTCACGTCGAACTCGCCACGAAGACGAAAATGTTCTCCACGTCCTCCGCGGAATTCGGCGACGCACCAAACAGCAACGTCGACCCATGCAGCCTCGGCCTGCCGGGCGCGCTGCCCGTCGTAAACAAGCTGGGCGTGGAGTGGGCCATCAAGATCGGCCTGGCGCTGAACTGCGAGATTGCTCCGAAGTCCCGCTTCGCACGCAAGAACTACTTCTACCCAGACCAGCCGAAGAACTACCAGATCTCCCAGTACGACGAGCCCATCGCCTACGACGGATACCTCGATGTCGTACTGGAAGATGGCACCGAATGGCGCGTGGAGATTGAACGCGCCCACATGGAAGAAGACACCGGCAAGCTGACCCACCTCGGCGGCGCAGACGGCCGCATCCACGGCGCTACCGCCTCCCTCGTGGACTGCAACCGCGCAGGCGTGCCACTGATTGAAATTGTGACCAAGCCGATCGAAGGCGCCGGCGAACGCGCACCAGAAGTTGCGAAGGCATACGTCTCCGCACTCCGCGACCTCGTCAAGGCACTTGGCGTATCCGACGCGCGCATGGACCAAGGCTCCATGCGCGTGGACTCCAACCTGTCCCTGCGCCCCGTCGGCACCACCGAATACGGCACGCGCACCGAAACGAAGAACATCAACTCACTGAAGTCCGTCGAGCAGGCCGTACGCTTTGAAATGCAGCGCCAGGCAGCCTGCCTCGTCAACGATGTGGAAATCGTTCAGGAAACCCGCCACTACCAGGAAACTGACGGCACCACCTCCAAGGGGCGCCCGAAGGAAACCATGGCGGACTACCGCTACTTCAACGACCCGGACCTGCCGCCCGTACTCGCCCCCGCCGAGTGGGTCGAAGAAATCCGCGCCACCCTGCCGGAAATGCCGTGGATCCGCCGCGCCCGCATCCAGGAGGAGTGGGGTCTGAAGGACGAGGAAATGCGCGATCTCGTCAACGCCGGCGCCCTGGATCTAGTGGTCGACACCGTCGAAGCAGGCGCCAAGCCCGACGAAGCTCGCTCCTGGTGGGTCTCCTACCTCGCAGGCAAGGCAAACGAACAAGGCGTGGAACTTTCCGGTCTCGACATCACGCCGCCTCAGGTGGCGCGGGTGGCGTCACTAGTAAACGAAGGCAAGCTCACCACCAAGCTTGCACGGCAAGCAGTCGACGGAGTACTGGCAGGCGAAGGCGACGTCGACGAGGTCGTCGCAGCGCGCGGCCTGGAAGTCGTGCGCGATGACGGCGCCATCGAAGCGGCAGTCGACGAAGCCCTGGCCGCAAATCCGGACATCGTCGAAAAGTACCGCGCGGGCAACAAGAAGGTCACCGGCGCGATTGTCGGTGCCGTCATGAAGGCCACCAAGGGCAAGGCAGACCCAGCGCAGGTTAACCAACTGATCGCTAAGAAGCTCAGCTAGCGGCGCCCGAGCCCAATGGGCTGCAGAGGCGAAGCGCTGCCGTAGCCGGGGACGCTGGAAATGTCGGGCCCGCCGGACTCGCCGGAAATGCCGGACCGTCGGAGTCGAAAGGTGCGCGGAAACTCGGCAGGCACACAGCCGATGGAGTATGCCATCGAAGACATGCCGAGTGACCTCCCGCGCAAATCGCGCTGGTCAGAATAGTCTGGGGTGCGTGAATAACAACGCGAAGCCCAACAGTCCAGACGACGCTTTGTTCGGCAACTCCGCGGATGATCTGGCGGATGACCTGAACAACGACATCGACGTGCCCGTCTACCGTCGGGACGCGCAGAAGCCCGCGGACGCCACACCTCCCGCCAAGGCGACCAAAATCGACAAGCCCGGCGAGGAAGCTGCCGGCGAAGAGACTGCGGAAGCGTCAGCAGCAGGGGATGCCAAGCCCGAAGCCCCAGAGAGGGGGAAGGCTTCCGGGGGAGAGGCGAAGTCGGCGAAAACGTCAGAGCCGGCCGAGTCGGGCGCTGCGGTCGCCATGGCGGCTGAGGGCGCTCCGAACACGGACACTGGTTCGGAGCGTGCGTCGACTGACACGTCGGCCGACGCTTCGGCTAAAACTCCTGTAGAGGAGAAGCCCGCCAAGCGGGATATTTATGCGGTGCTTGGCCGGGCGCGTCCGCAGCGTATTGAAAGCCGCCCGTCGGAGCCGGAAGTGGATCTGTCGAAGCTGGACTCCTCCCAGCCCGCTGCCGGCGCTGGTGCTGATGTGGGCGCGGCCAGCGGCGCGTCCGACCGTTGGGGCAAGGTTGATGACGCCAATCCGGCGGAGCAGCCCACCGCTTCGACCAACGATCAGGCCTTCAGCCGACAGGCGAAGAGCGGCGCGGCCCCTGCCGCGAGCGCTGGTGTGACCGGCGCGGCTGCTGGGGCTGCTGATGCTGGCGTGACTGGCGCTGACCGTGGCGCGACGGGTGTGGGCTCGGCCGCCGGCGCCGGAGCGGCTGCTGGCGCGGACACTGACCGCAGCACGGCGGGCGCGGGTGTTGCCGGCGCGTCTGATGGTTCTGAGATTGGCGGCGCCGACACGCCGGGATCGGCTACTGGCGCGGTTACCGCCCCTGAAACGGCAGCTGGGGCTGCAGGTGCTGGAGTGGTTGGCGCGGGCGTGGCTGGCAGCGCTGACACGGCCGCTGGGGCTGACACGGCTGTTGATGCTGGTGTGACTGGGGGAGATCGCGACGCGGCGGGCGCAGACCGCGACGCGGCGGGCGCGGGCGCTGGCGCAGAAGTTAAGCGCGGTACCACCAGCTTCGGACTGTTCATTTTGCGCGCGGTGCTGGGCGCGTACCTCTTGGTACGCGGCCTGCAAACGCTGTTCGCCTTCGGCGGAGACCCGGGCGTCGACGTATTCCAGAGCCAGCTGGAGAACTACAACTTCACCGACATCCTTGCCGTCGGCATCCCCGTCGCGGAGGTTGTCGCCGGCGGGCTACTGCTCCTCGGCCTCGTCACACCATTCGGTGCGGCACTCGCCACTATCGTCGGCGGATTTATGGCGTTCCACAACCTTGACAGCTTCCAGGGAACCCTATGGCCATACGGCCTGAACCCTCACGTCCAACTGTGGGCGGCGCTGACGGTGGCGTCAATAAGCCTCATCTTCCTCGGCCCCGGCCGGATCAGCCTTGACCGCAGCAGAGGATGGGCAACCCGACCGTTGGCGTCTGCATGGATTTTCTTCGTAGTCGCAGCGGCGGCCACCGCCGGGCTGTGGCTCGGCGTCGGCGGAGGCAACCCGTTCAACTAACTAGCTCCTTTCCGCTAGTACACGCCCCGTCGCGGTGTCCGTCTGAGCCACTGCGGCGGGGCTTCCGTCTGCGACAACCCGGCCGCCCCGCGCGCCAGCCCCCGGCCCCATTTCGAGCACCCGGTCCGCCTGCGCAACAACTTGCATGTCATGCTCCACAACCACCACGGAGTTCCCCTTGTCGACCAACCGCTGGAGCTCCGTCACAAGCAGATCCACGTCCGCAGGGTGTAGGCCGGTGGTCGGCTCATCCATGAGGTACACAGTGTGTCCCCGCTGAGCCCGCTGCAGTTCCGTGGCCAACTTGATTCGTTGTGCCTCGCCGCCGGACAGCTCCGTGGCCGGCTGTCCGAGCCGGAGGTAATCCAACCCGACAGCCGATAGAGCCCGCAGCGCCCGGGCGATTGCATCTTCATCGGCGAAGACCTCCCGCGCCTCAGCGACGGTCAATTCCAGCACGTCCGCGATTGTCCGCCCGTTCCAGGTGACTTCCAGCGTTTCAGAGTTGTAGCGCGCGCCGTGACAGTCGGGACAGGGAGTGTAGCTGCCGGGCAGGAACACTAGCTCGACTTCAATTTGCCCTTCTCCGCTGCAGGTGGGGCAGCGTCCTTGGGTGACGTTGTACGAGAACCGGGAGACGGTCCAGCCACGCCGTTTCGCTTCGTCGGTCTGCGCGAAGAGTTTCCGCACGCGGTCGAATAGTCCGGTGTACGTTGCGAGGCAGGATCTGGGGGTTCGGCCGATGGGCTTCTGTGAGATTTGCACCAACCGGTTGATGGCAATGTCTGAGTTGAGGTCTGCGCTGAGTTCGGCCGTTGTTGCCCTTGCGGAGCCTGTTTCTTCTGCGGGGCCTTTTTTGGACGCCACGTCTCCGTCGTCGACCGTCGTCTTCACCCGTTCGCGCAGTGAGTTGGCCAGTGTGTGCAGAAGCGTGGACTTGCCGGAGCCCGAGACTCCCGTAATCGCAGTGAACGTGCCGAGGCCGAATTCCACGTTGAGGCCGTTCAGGGTGCGCTCGTTGATGTCCGTGAGGCTGAGTGTGCCGGAGGGGGTGCGCGCTTCGGCGTCGGTGGTCAGTTTCAGCGGCCCGGCGGCGAGGGCCCGCCCGGTGGGGCAGTCCAACTCCGCCAGGCCCGCGCCGCCAGCGACGTCCGGACCGCCGGCGTCGCAAGTGTCAGAGCAAAGGCAGTATTCAGCACGGCCAACATCCGCGCGGTCAGCAGTGTCCGTGTCACCAGCGCCGGCCGGGCTGGAACCCCTGGCTGGGGCTGCGTCTCCTGCCGGGCTGTCGTCTGCTGCCTGGTACCGGGCTGTCACTCGGCTCTGAGGTACAACTGGATGTTGGTTTGCTTTCAGGGCAGAAGTGGTCGCGGCTGAAGTTGCGACTGGGGTGGCGTTTGCTTCCGGTGTTTGGGATGGGGCCGGGCAGCAACTCTCAGCCTGGGAGGCGTTCGGGTCCCGGAGTTTGGTCGGGTTCTGGGACTTAGCCGGGCCGGAGTAGAGGATCTCCCCGCCGAGTTCGCCTGCGCCGGGGCCGACGTCGACGATCCAGTCGGCCTCCGCAACCAGGTGCATGTCGTGTTCGACCAGTAGGACACTGTTGCCTGCGTCGAGGAATCCTCGGATCAGCCGCATCACTGCGCGGCGCTCCTCGGGGTGCAGCCCCGCGGACGGCTCGTCCAAAACGTATGCCACTCCGAAAAGTCCCGACCGCAGCTGGGACGCCAACCGCAGCCGCTGCAGCTCACCCGCCGACAGGGTGGAAGTGGCACGATCCAGGCTCAGATGTCCCAAGCCGAGATCTACCACAGACTCCAGCGTAGGGATCGCCTGTTCCAGCAGAATCCGCTCCGCCTCCGCGCCGGCGGAATCTCCGCCGGCGGGTGCGGCTGCGCTGGCGGAACCTCCACCGGGGGACGCGGCTGCGCTGGCGGAACCTCCACCGGGGGACGCGGCTGCGCTGGAACCCCCGCCGGCGGGGGATTCCGCAGCATCCTCTGTGGCTTCAGTGTCTGAAGTTACTGAAGTTTCGGTTGCCTCTCGCCTCGTGGTCACCGCTGCGCTAGAGTTTCCGCCGGGGGACACGACTGCGCGGCGCTCAGCGAAGCGAGAGAGAACCTCCTCCAAAGGAAGCGCCCCAAGGCGATCGATGGGAAGGCCGAGGTATTCCACGGAAAGGGCGTCGACAATAAGTCGACGACCATCGCACACTCCACAGCGGGAAGATTTCATAAATGACAGGACGCGGCGTCGCGTGGAATCGGAACCCGTCTCCGCCAACGTCTTCCGCAAATAGGAAGCCACCGAACGCCAAGTGCCCTCATACGTCCGCTGAATCTGATCCGCACCCCGGTGAGGGTGGATCGTCACCACCGGCCGCTCATCGGTGTAAAGGATCCAATCTCGGTCGGCCTTTGGGATCTCCCGCCACGGAATGTCCATAGGGAAACCGAGCTCCGCGACGATATCGCGGAAATTCTTCCCCAACCACGCGCCGGGCCAAGCGGCAATAGCGCCCTCGTCGATGGAAAGCGACGGGTCCGGAACCATGGACTCCTCCGTCGGCTCATGCACGACTCCCGTGCCCTGACACTCCGGGCACATTCCCGCCGTCGTATTAGGGGAGAAGCTATCCGAATCCAGACGCCCGCCGTGGCGTTCGCGCACTTCCGCCGGGTACTCACCGCAGCGGGAATACAGCAGGCGGATCGTGTTCGACAGGTTTGAAACCGTTCCCACCGTCGAGCGCGCTCCGCCCGCCTGCGCCCCCTGCTGCAGCGCGACAGTCGGCGGCAGCCCCTCCACGGACCCCACACGCGGGTCTACCGCTCCGCCGATCAGTCGGCGCGCAAACGGTGCGACCGATTCCAGATACCGCCGCTGAGCCTCCCCGTGCAGCGTGCCAAACGCCAGTGAAGATTTCCCCGACCCGGATACGCCCGTCACCGCCACCAGGGCGTTGCGCGGCAGCGAGACGTCTTGGTGTTTGAGGTTGCGCAAGTGTGCGTCTCGGACGTGGATCATCCCGTCGTCGCCGACGCTGCCGCCGCGTCTGTTGGCGTCGTCGCCGCCGCGAGCGCCGCTGCTGGCGCAATCACAGGCGCTGCTACCGCGAGCGCTGTGGCCGCTGACATTACCGCTGACAGCGCTGGTGCCGCCGGTGTTACAGCCACCGCGGGCACTGTCAGCCTCGACTGCATTGGTGTCTGCGCATTTTGCATCGGGCTGGAGATGTGAATCATGCATGCCCTCCAGACTACGGCCGTGCGGGAGGCCGCGACCCGGGGATGCCGGCTGTGCGGGACGTCTGCGCCGCCGATCAACCGTCAGCACCGCCGGCTGAGGCAAGCGCCCGCTGGAGTATGCGGAGGGCACACGACCGCTGCAGCGTGCGGCCACGCGCCCTATGGCCCCGCGCGCTGGCTGCTGGGGCGCGGTGGCTATTTCACCTCGCGGACGGCTCCGCGGTCAGCGGAGGTTGCCATCGCGGCATAAGCGCGCAGCGCCTTGGTGACCTTGCGCTGACGAGTGGTGGGAGTCCAGGGCTTATCGGAAGCTTCCATTTCGGCACGGCGGCGCTCGATCTCCTCGTCGGAGATGTTCAGTTGCAGAAGGCGCTCGTGAACGTCGATCGTGATCGGATCCCCGTCGCGGACCAAGCCAATCAAGCCGCCGTGAGCAGCCTCAGGGGAGATGTGGCCGACGGACAGGCCGGACGTGCCTCCGGAGAATCGACCGTCGGTGATTAGCGCGCACTCCTTGCCAAGCCCTGCGCCCTTGAGGAAAGCGGTCGGGTGTAGCATTTCCTGCATTCCCGGTCCGCCGGCGGGGCCTTCGTAGCGTACGACTACCACGTGGCCCGGCTTGACTTTCTTGTCCAGGATCACGCGCACGGCTTCTTCCTGGGATTCGACGACTAGCGCTTTGCCTTCGAAGTGCCAGATCGACGGATCAACACCCGCGGCTTTGATTACGGCGCCGTCTTCGGCGAGGTTGCCGCGGAGGACAACCAGACCGCCATCGGCGGTGTACGCATGTTCCACATCGCGAATGACGCCACCCTCTGCGTCGGTGTCCAGGCTGGACCAACGGTTCTCAGTACTGAATGGCTCGGTCGTGCGGACTCCGCCGGGGGCGGCGTGGAACAGCTCGATGGCTTCCTCGGTGGCAGCGCCGGAGCGGATGTCCCAGGACAGCAGCCATTCCTTCAGCGTGGCGGAGTGAACGGAGTGTACGCCTTCGTTCAGCTTGCCTGCTCGGTAAAGCTCACCGAGGATGGCGGGAATGCCGCCTCCGCGGTGGACATCTTCCATGTGGTAGTCGGAGTTCGGGGACACCTTTGACAGGCACGGCACTTCGCGGGACAGCTGGTCGATAGAGTGCAGGTCGAAATCGACCTCACCCTCTTGGGCAGCTGCGAGGATATGCAGCACAGTGTTGGAAGATCCGCCCATGGCCATGTCCAGCGCCATTGCGTTTTCGAAGGCCTCACGGGTGGCGATGTTTCGCGGCAAGACGGAGGCGTCTCCCTCGCCGTAGTAGCGGCGGCACAGTTCAACGATGGTGGTGCCAGCCTTGGTGAACAGGTCTCTCCGCTTGGCGTGAGTTGCCAAGGTGGAACCATTGCCCGGCAGGGACAGGCCCAGCGCCTCGGTTAGACAGTTCATCGAGTTGGCGGTGAACATGCCGGAGCAGGAGCCGCACGTCGGGCAGGCAGCGGACTCAACTTCCAGCAGTGCCTGTGCGTCGACCTTGTTGGATGCAGAGGCGGAGATGGCGGTAATCAGATCCGTCGGAGCTTGCACAACACCGTCAACGGCCACGGCCTTGCCGGCCTCCATCGGACCGCCGGAGACGAACACCACCGGGATGTTCAGACGCATGGCAGCGTTCAGCATGCCGGGCGTGATCTTGTCGCAGTTGGAAATGCACACCAGCGCATCGGCGGCGTGGCCGTTGACCATGTACTCGACGGCGTCAGAAATAATTTCGCGACTAGGCAGCGAGTAGAGCATGCCCGCGTGTCCCATAGCAATACCATCGTCGACGGCGATGGTGTTGAATTCGCGAGGAACGCCACCAGCTTCGCGGATGGCGTCTGCGACGATGTCTCCCACGTCCTTCAGGTGTACGTGGCCCGGTACAAACTGCGTGTACGAGTTCGCAATGGCGATGATGGGCTTTTCGAAGTCCTGATCCGTCATGCCTGTCGCACGCCACAGGGCGCGGGCGCCGGCAGCGTTGCGTCCCTGGGTGGTGACGGCGGATCTCAATGGGATGGCGTTCATGCTGTTTTCGGCTCTCTTCTCGTCGTTCGTATTCTCGGCGTGTATATTCTTTGCGTTTATATTCTCGGCGTTTAGCTGCCGGAGTTGCCCTTGTCCTGTGCGTCGGTGCCGGGCGTGTGCTCACTCTGCGCGGTGGAATTGTGCGCGCCTACATCCGGCGTACCGGGCGTATCGGTGTCTGGCGCGTCGACTCCCGCTTCGCGGCGGCGCTGCTTTTCGTATTCCTTGTACTCGTCCTTATCCATGAGCACGGCGTAGCCGTCCTTGTTGACGACCTGCACTTTGTCGTCCGTGGCTGCGCGCGCTGGGCTGACGGGGTCGGGGATACGTCCGCCACTGACCTTGTGCAGGTCGATCAGGGAGTTAAAGGTCACGCCCGGTAGCCAGATGGTGTTCTCTTGGTTGTCTACGGCGTAGGCGCGTCCTGCTCGGTTGAAGCGGAGCGCGCGGAAGTCTTCCCATTGCATGGTTTTGCCTGCGCGGAAGAGGTAGCGCGTGGTGATGGCTTTGTCGGTGACGGTGGTTCGCACCCACAAAGTCCACAGAATAAACACTAGTGGCACTAGCGGAACCCAGAAAAACCAGGCGACCTTATAGCCCGTGAATAGCAAGCAGATCAGGAACATGACGAACCCGCCGAGGATGTGTTCGCGGCTGGGGTGGAAAACCTTCGAGTTCATGGTGTTCATTTAATCAGCCGTGGGTGGTGTCGGTTGCATTGGGCGTACTCGTCGCACCCATAGCGCGAGGTGCAGCGCCGTTCATAGTGTTGCCGCCGGTGCCACTGTTGTTGGAGTTGTTTTGGACGCCACCATTTCCGCTGTTGGGACTGTTGTCATTGGAGTTACTGTTCGGCTCATTGGCTGTCCCGTTGGGTGATCCGTCGCTTCCGCCGGGGTTCGGGTTGGCGGTCTGATCAGAGTTTGCACCGGAGTTTGAGCCGCTATTCGCGTCAGAGTTTGCGTCGGTGTTTGTGCCAGGGTTTGTTCCAGTGCTTGTTTCAGCGTTTGAGTCGGAGCTCGGGTCAGAGGTGGGGTTGTTCTGATCGGTGGAGTTATCCCCGGATTGATCGTTTGCTTCGGAGGTCTCGGGGTCTTCAGTGGACGCGCTGTTGGAAGGGCGGTCGCGCCAGTAGTCGGGGGAGAGCCAGCCGGCGTCTCCGCCCTCTGGGTTCGAGGAGGCCAGCGCCAAGCCGCCGACTAGCAGCAGTGCCAGGATCAGCCCGGTGGTGGAGGGGCGGGTGCGGCCGCCGACGCTCATGATTCTCTTGAACTTGGACGAGTGTTCCTCGTTGCGCCAGATGCCCTGGAGCTTTTCCTTCTCTTCGTCGGCATCCTCTTCACCGGCATTCTCTTGACTGTCTTTCACGCCGACTCCAGTGCCAGCACCGCCTGCGCCGCCGGCGCGGCCTGCACCGCTTGCGGCAGCTGCCGTGCCGTCCTCGCCGTCAGAGCTGGAGGTGGCGTCTGCGGCGGATTGGCCGTGCTGCGAGGGAACCGACTGCGTCCGCCCGATGGTTCCATCGCTGTCGAGGGGACGGACTCCAGGGCCGTCGGCCGTGGGAGCAGTCGCGTCAGCCGGTGCAGCCGTGCCGGACGCGTCAGCTTTGCCAGAGGCGTCAGCCGGAGCAGCCGCGTCAGCCGGTGCAGCCTGGCCGGGCTGTGCAAGTTGGCCAGCCCGGTCAGCCCCTTCAGCCTGCACGGCATCCATAGCGGCAGTGTCCATGGCGGCGGTTTCCTGCGCCGACGCGGTTCCGTGCGCCGCTATAGCCTCGCTCCCCGCTGCGGACCCCTTCGCCTTGTCTCCGTTCACTGAATCAGCGATTTCGGCAGAGCCGCTCTGTGAACCATCAGCCACTGAAGCTGACCGGTTGCGCAGGCCGTGCTGGGCGGGCAAGACCTCCGTAGGCGCCAGCGCGGAATCCGC
Organism: Corynebacterium sp. c24Ua_83; assembly: GCF_039907245.1. Lineage (NCBI taxonomy): Bacteria > Bacillati > Actinomycetota > Actinomycetes > Mycobacteriales > Corynebacteriaceae > Corynebacterium > Corynebacterium sp. c24Ua_83. The sequence goes on from NZ_JASBOI010000013.1 coordinate 25,378, forward strand.
TGCCACAGCCTTCCTGGGATCGGCAGCGGGGGAGGAGTGGGCGTCAGAACCATCAAGAAAGACCCGCGGCATGTCATAACGGTCCCAGAAGACATTCACCAAAGCCGAGCGCAGAACACGCTCCACAGCCCACTGACGCGCCGGGTTCACCACGACCATGACTCGGAAATTAACCTGCCAAGACTGACCCGCCGCAGTAGGAGCGACGATGTCCGTAGCCGGCAAAACCTCCAGGTCGCCAGTGACGTCCCCGGCGATAGTTGGATCCCCCAGTGCCTTCGCAGCCGTGGCCTCCACGCGATCCGTCAGCTGCGACATGGACTCGCCCGGCTGGAGGGGAACAGCCAAGTCCACCACTGCCCGAGACCAATCCTGTGAATAGTTCGTGATCACACCCGCGGAGCCGTTCGGGATGGTCACCACCTCGCCGGAGGCAGTACGGACCTTCGTCGCGCGCAACGTCAGCCCCACAACCGTGCCCGAAATGTCACTGGACGTGCCGTCGAAGGCAACGAAGTCTCCCACGCCGAACTGACGCTCCGAGATGATGAAGAACCCCGCGAGGAAATCGCCGATCACGTTCTGTGCGCCGAAACCAATAGCAGCTGAGACGACGGTTGCGGGCAGGGCGGCGCCCATGGCGGGTACACCCAGGTTCGTCAGTCCCAGCATGATGATCGCGAAGTACGCAATCGCCTGCAGCACGTACACCAACGCTCCGACCAGGGCGAGGCGGGATTTGGTGGCCTCCTCGCCCTCATTGAAGCGGTTGCTGACAATGCGAATCGCCAAACGCCCCACGCGGGGGATCAAAATTGCGATAATGACCAGTGCAGTCAAGGGAAGGCCGTGGACGACCACCCATTCCCAGAGCTGGAAAGCATAGAACTTCAACATGCTTCCCCACCGTAGTCCCGGAAACGGCCGGGGCGAGCGCCCCGCCAGGATTCTGCCCGAATTCTGGCAAGATTCCATCGGGATTCACGGCTCGCGTTCAGGTGCGCGCTCTGCGCGCTGAGGCGACCGTGGCTACTGCGGCTGGGCGACCGTGACTACAGAGCTGCGGGGCGACCGTGACTACTGCGGCGGAGCGACCGTGGTGACCGCGTCGCCGGGGTAATCGCGCCGCCGGGTACGTGGCGACCGGGAGGGCATTGGAGTTTCGGTTGCGCTGAGGCTGAGTGCCAGAGGGGAACTGGAGGGAAGCCGCGGATGAGAACTGGAGGGGGAAGCTCAGGGGAGCCGGGGAGACCGGGGAGGGGGAACCGGAGGGGATCGGGGTGGGGGAACCGGAGGGAGACCGGGGGCGCGGGTGGGATGAAGTACAGGTCGGGGGCGTTTTGAGCTGTCCAGTAGGTGAGACGGGGGCATCATACTTTGGGAAACGAGTGGTCAACGGCTTGACTACTTTCACGGAAGCCGCTAAATTTAGAGCCATGGAATTCACGCAACTAGTACGAGTACTCATTATCGAGGGGCGCCACTAGCTACCTCGTCGAGCTCGACACGGCGCCCCCGACAACTGACGCAGCAGCGTCGGCAAGTTGGGGGCTTTTGTTGTGTGGAGGACATGCACCTAACCGAACAAGCGATTCCACACCGAAGATTTTCGGCTCTATCGCTTCCTGGTGACGCCAGCTTGCCGAAGTGCGAACGCTGCGGCGTGCGCCGCGTGGCAATGCGTGGCGCTGATGCGCGTGGCACTGCGGGGCACTGCAGAGCTTTGCGTGGCGCTGCGTTGATGCGCAGCGCTGAGGCGCGAGCGCTGCGGCGTGCGACGCGTGGCAATGCGTGGCGCTGATGCGCGTGGCACTGCGCTGCGTTGCGGCGCGTGGCGCGGCGGCGGGCAACTGGGAAGTGAAGGGGCAGAGAATTGAAGGCAGGACGGATTCAAGGACTCAAGGAGCGAAGGAAAACGTGACACACACATCACGCTCGCAACCCAGCCCCGCCACCTTGGCGAACAACCCCCGCGGCAAGCGGCCAGAGCGAATTAACGGCGCGCAAGCCGTAGTCCGCTCCCTAGAAGAGCTAGGCACCGATGTCGTATTCGGCCTGCCCGGAGGTGCTGTGCTGCCGCTCTACGAGGCGCTGTACGACTCCGAGAAGCTGAACCACATCCTCGTCCGCCACGAGCAGGGCGCCGGCCATGCCGCCACCGGCTACGCCCAGGCCACCGGCCGCGTCGGCGTGTGCATCGCAACTTCCGGCCCGGGTGCAACGAACCTGGTAACCCCCATCGCCGACGCCAACATGGACTCGGTGCCCCTGGTCGCTATTACGGGCCAGGTCGGTAAGGGTCTTTTGGGTACTGACGCCTTCCAGGAGGCGGACATTCGCGGCGTGACCATGCCGATCACCAAGCACAACTTCATGGTGACCCGCCCCGAGGACATCCCCGGCGCCATCGCCGAGGCCTTCCACGTGGCCGCAACCGGCCGCCCTGGCGCGGTACTGGTGGACATCCCGAAAGATGTTCAGAACGCAGAGCTGGAGTTCAACTGGCCGCCGAAATACGAGCTGCCCGGCTACCGTCCGGTCACTAGCCCGCACCCGCGCCAGGTGGAGGAAGCCGTGCGCATGATAAGTGCGGCGAAGCGCCCGACGCTGTACGTCGGCGGCGGCGCGATCAAGGCGGAAGCGCACGCAGAACTGCTGGAATTTGCAGAAGCCAACGACATCCCAGTTGTCACCACCCTCATGGCACTGGGCAGCTTCCCGGCCTCCCACCCGCTGTACATGGGCATGCCCGGCATGCACGGAAGTGTCCCGGCGGTCGCGGCTCTGCAGCGCTCCGACCTGCTGATCACCATCGGCGCCCGCTTCGACGACCGCGTTACCGGCCACGTGGATAGCTTCGCCCCGGATGCGAAGGTCATCCACGCCGACATCGACCCGGCGGAGATCGGCAAGATTCGCGAAGCCAACGTGCCGATCGTCGGCGACGCCCGCGAGGTACTGGCCGCACTCCACCAGGCGATGCGGAACCTGGACCTGAAGAAGCCCGCTACCGCCGGCTGGCTGAACTACCTCAATAAGCTGAAGCAGGACTTCCCCCGCGGCTACGACGAGCAGCCCAACGGCAAGCTCGCCCCGCAGTACGTCATCGAGACCCTATCCAAGACCATCGGCCCGGACGCTATCTACGTCGCCGGCGTGGGACAGCACCAGATGTGGGCGGCGCAGTTCGTGGACTACGAAAACCCCCGCACCTGGCTGAACTCCGGTGGCCTCGGCACGATGGGCTACTCCGTGCCCGCCGCCATGGGTGCAAAGGCCGGCAAGCCGGACACTTCCGTCTGGGCTATCGACGGCGACGGCTGCTTCCAGATGACCAACCAGGAGCTCGTCACCTGCGCGGTGGAGAACCTGCCGATCAAGGTCGCGCTCATCAACAACGGAAACCTCGGAATGGTCCGCCAGTGGCAGACGCTGTTCTACGACCAGCGATACTCGCACACCAACCTGAAGCCGGGAGAAACCTACCTGCCGGACTTCCTGATGTTGGCTGAGTCCATGGGCTGCGCGGCGTTCCGCGTCACCAAGCCAGAGGATGTAGAGCCGACCATCCGCAAGGCGGAAGCGATCAACGACCGTCCCGTCGTCATCGACTTCATCGTCGGCGAGGATGCGCAGGTGTGGCCTATGGTCGCCGCCGGCACGTCCAATGAGGAAATCCAGTATGCACGCAACCTGCGGCCGCTGTTCGACGAGGAATCCTCGGCGGCAGAATCGCCCGCGGAGATCCACGAGGTCACCCAGGAAGGTGAAGAAGACTAATGAGCACGAACAAGGTACAGGTCCACACCCTGTCCGTCCTGTGTGAGGACGTCGACGGCATCATCTCGCGAATCTCCGGCATGTTCACCCGCCGCGCGTTCAGCATCATCTCGATCAGCTCTGGCCGCACGGAGGTTGAGGGCATCAACCGCATCACCATCATCGTCGAGGGCGAGGATCACGTGGTGGAGCAGATCACCAAGCAGCTGAACAAGCTGATCCCCGTTATTAAGGTCACGCGCCACGATCCGGAGTCAATCGTCTCCCGCGGCCTGATGATGGTGAAGGTTTCTGCTGACAACTCGAACCGCACGCAGGTGGTGGAGTCCGCGAAGCTGTTCCGCGCGCACGTCGTGGATGTTGGGCCGGAGTCGGTGATCATCGAGTGCACCGGCACGCCGTCGAAGCTGCAGGCTCTGCTGGACGTTTTGGAGCCGTTCGGGATTCGCGAGCTTGTCGAGGCGTCGCCGACTGCGATCAGTCGCGGTCCTCGCGCCATGTATCCGGCGAATCTCTAGGTTCTTTGGTGACGCCTTCAGCTTGCAGCCGGGTGGGCGTCACTACCTACGAAAGAGGGCAACAGCCCGCAACAGTCCACTATGTGGACGCCAAAATCTCACCAAATGAAATAAAGTTTGCTATAAAGGTAGACAGTCAACGAAAGGAAGCTCCCCATGGCAATTGATGTTTTTTACGACGACGACGCTGATCTGTCGATCATCCAGGGTCGCAAGGTAGCCATCATCGGCTACGGCTCCCAGGGTCACGCACATGCCCAGAACCTGCGCGAGTCTGGCGTGGAGGTCGTTATCGGCCTGCGTGAGGGCTCCAAGTCCCGCGCCAAGGCTGAGGAAGCCGGCTTTACCGTGAAGACCAACGCAGAGGCTGCGGAGTGGGCAGACGTGATCATGCTGCTGGCTCCGGACACCTCCCAGGCGAAGATCTTCACCGAGGACATCGAGCCGAACTTGAACGACGGCGACGCACTGTTCTTCGGCCACGGCCTGAACATCCACTTCAAGCTGATCGAGCCGGCCGACAACATCATCATCGGCATGGTTGCCCCGAAGGGTCCGGGCCACCTGGTTCGCCGCCAGTTCGTCGACGGCAAGGGCGTTCCGTGCCTGATCGCCGTTGAGCAGGACCCGAAGAACAACGGCCGCGACCTGGCTCTGTCCTATGCAGCCGCCATCGGTGGTGCGCGCGCCGGAGTGATCCCGACGACCTTCGAGGCGGAGACCGTTACCGACCTGTTCGGCGAGCAGGCCGTTCTGTGCGGCGGCACCGAAGAACTGATCAAGACCGGTTTCGAAGTTCTGGTCGAGGCTGGCTACGAGCCGGAGATGGCCTACTTCGAGTGCCTGCACGAGATGAAGCTGATCGTGGACCTGATGTTCGAGGGTGGCATTGCCAACATGAACTACTCCGTGTCTGACACGGCTGAGTTCGGTGGCTACCTGTCCGGCCCGCGCGTCATCGACGCGGACACCAAGAAGCGCATGAAGGACATTCTGACCGACATTCAGGACGGCACCTTCACCAAGCGCCTGGTTGCCAACGTTGAGGGTGGCAACAAGGAGCTGGAGGAGCTGCGCGCTTCCTACAACGATCACCAGATCGAGAAGACCGGCGCCAAGCTGCGCGACCTGATGAGCTGGGTCAAGGTCGACGCTCGCGCCGAGACCGCCTAAAGCGGCCTGGTCACAACGGCCTGGCCGAAACTGCCCGACCGAAACTGCTCGGCCGAAACTGCTCGGCCGAAACTGCTCGGCCGAAACTGCTCGGCTGAAGCGGCCTGCTTAAAGCGGTCTGGCTGAATAACTGAATGCTTTAGATTTCCAAGTTTATGGATTCTGAATTTGGAATCTGTTTAGCGGGGAGCCCATGTTCCGGCCGCCAATGGCGAGCCGTTCTGGTCCCCCGTCTTTGTTTTCAGTAAGTTGCCAATAAGGGATGTGGCTGCCTAAAGTGAGGGTATGAACGACCCCGCAAGCGTAGCTCAGCAACAACCACAGGACCGTGGTGGTGCCGACGTGCGCCGCCACGGTTCTGCGCGTTCCAGCGAGTCCGCGCCTGCGGCTGGCGGCGCGCCCGCGTCGACCGCTGGCAGCGCGCCCGCGCCCGCCGGCGTATCTGAGGGGGGCCATGCACATTCGCACGAATCCGGCCATGCACAGTCCCACGACTCTGGCCACGGGCATTCGCACGGGCATTCGCACTCCCACGCGCCGACGGATGCTCCGCTGCGCGCGCTGCTCATTGTGCTTGGCGTCACTGGCACAGTCTTCTTTGCAGAGGTGATCGGCGGTCTGATCACCGGCTCCGTCGCATTGCTGGCCGATGCGATGCACATGCTTTCGGACGCCGCCGGCCTAATCATCGCAGTCGTTGCCATTTTGATCGGTCGCAGGGCCGCAACCGCACAGGCGACCTTCGGCTATCGCCGGGTGGAGGTGCTCGCCGCGCTTGTTAATGCTGTCACTGTGCTGGGAATTTCGGCATGGATAGTGGTCGAGGCGTTCCAGCGCCTCAGCGAGCCGGTGGAGATCATGGCCGGTCCGATGATGATCGTCGCGGTGATCGGCCTGCTAGCCAACATCATTTCCGCGTGGATCCTTAATCGCCAGCGGGAGCATTCGGTCAATGTCCAGGGCGCATTCCTGCACGTGCTGGCGGATATGTTGGGTTCCGTCGCGGTGCTAGTGGCGGGTGGCGTGATCATTCTGACCGGCTGGCAGTATGCGGATGTTATCGCCTCGCTGGTGATTGCCGCACTGGTGTTGCCGCGCGCCTGGCAGCTGATGATGCAGGCCTTGCGCATTCTGCTCGAGCAGGCGCCTCCGGGCTACCGGCCCGCTGAGGTTGATGCTTTGCTGCGGCAGGTCGACGGCGTGCTGGACGTGCATGATCTCCACCTGTGGTCGCTGGATGGCACGAGCGCGTTGGCTTCCGTGCACTTGGTGGTTCCGGAAGGGCGCGATCCGGCCGCGGTGCTGTGTGCTGCACAGGCCGCGCTGCAGGAGCGGGGGATCGCGCACGCCACCATTCAGGTGGAGCGCGCCAGCCACGCTAACCACGAGGGCTCGCAGAACGTTTGCTAGCGGATAGATAGGCAATGGCCGCGGGCGGTTGGGTAAACAACGACCGCCAACGGCTGGATAAACAACGACCGCCAACGGCTGGATAAACAACGACCGCCAACGGCTGGGTCGATATCGGCCGGCGCCGGCTGGGTCGATAACGACCGCTAACGGTTGACGAAACTCTTAGCAACCGGAGCCGACCTGAGAGGGTAGGTTCACCTTGCTTAGGGTAACCTAATTCTGATAGCGTCTGGGGAATGATGAACTCTCGAAACTCTCAGCGTCGCTCTCTGCGCCGTACCTTTGCTCTTCTTGTTGCGACGATTCTCGGAGCCACGGCCCTTGTTGCCTGTGGCGCCGGTGACGGTAACAACGGTGGAGGCGGTAAAGACGGCGAGCCAAGGGTGGTCGCGTTGGACTGGCGATATGAGGAAATCCTCGAGGCGCTGGGCGTAAAGCCTGTCGGCATTGTAGAGATCGGCAAGTCCGCCGGGCCGAAGACTCTGGAGGGCAAGCTCGAGGGCATCGAATCGGTTGGACAGGCAAAGCAGCCGAACCTGGAGGTCATTCAGTCTCTTGAGCCCGATCTGATCCTCGCTAGCCCAACGCGGCAGGAATCGATCATGCCGCAGCTGGAGGAAATTGCAGGGACGAAGTCCTACAGCGACTCCAGCTACACCGACGTCCTTGACTCCATGGATGACATCGCAAAGAAGCTGGGCAAGGAAGATAAAGCTAAGGAAGTGCGCAAGCGTATCGAAGACAAGGTCGAAGAGGCAAAGAAGCTCGTCAAGCCGAACACTCGTGCAGCGCTGGTCGGATGGTCGAAGGGCACTCTCTACACCTGGATCAAGGATTCCTTTGCAGGCTCTCTTCTTTCTGACGCCGGCTACGTCTACGGCTACGACGGTTCCCGTACCGCTATCGAGTCCAAGACTGACGTTGCCGAAATGACGGGTGATAAGCTCCCCTCAATGAAGCTGGACCGGATGTACCTGTACAACGACATCGAGGGCTTTAAGTCCAGCCCATATAAGGATGTGGTGAAGGACATCGTGGACGTGGAGCAGGACACCTGGTCCCGTTCTCGTGGCCCGCTGGCCGCAGAGGCAATGCTGGATCAGATCATTGAAACGGAGAACGCTCGTAAGTAGGCGCACCTTCGTGCGTTTACGACCGAAGGAAGTTAAGTGCAACGAGGGCTAAAACCACGCCTTACACAACTAGCGATTCTGCTGGCGCTGGGATTGGCTGTCATTCTTGCGGTATGGGTCTGGCGCATGAGCAGCGTGGAGGTGCCGACTAACGCGCCAGAACTCGCGGGGGAGATGCACTCCGTCATGCGCGACCGGCTCTTGGCAGCGACGGTGATCGGCATGGCTTTGGGCGCGGCAGGCGTGCTGCTTCGCACGGCTACAGGCAACCCGCTGGCGGATCCGGAAATCACCGGCGTGAATTCCGGTGCGGCTTTCGGCGCTGTGCTGTGCACGACGATCACGGGATCTGTGTCGGGCGCAGCTGTGTTGCCGGGGGCGTTGTGTGGTGCAGCGCTTGGAGCTGCGATCACGGTAGGTATCGGGATGCGTGTGACGGTGGGGGATCCGACTGGTGCTCAGTCGGTGCAGCGGATGATTTTGCTCGGCATAGCCGTTTCTGCATTGTTCTCGGCGTGTACCGCGATCATTTTGGTCATCGATGAGGCTCAGCTTTCGACCGTGCTGTCGTGGCTTTCGGGCCGCTTGGGTGGGGTTCGTTTCCCGGATGTAGTGCCCTGCATTATTGCTGTGGCGGTGGTTCTGCCGTTTACTATTGCTGCTGGTCGGGGGCTGGATACGCTTTTTGCTGGTGACGCCCTCTCGTCTTCCGTCGGCGCGAACCCCCACCGTCTGCGCATTTTGGCAGTGGTGGGCGCAGTGCTGTTGATCGCGCCGGCAGTTGCGGCTGCTGGACCCATTGGTTTCCTTGGCTTGATGGCGGCGGTCGTCTCGTATCGGGTGGCAGGCCCGCGTCACCGATTGAGCTTAGTGATCGCCCCAGTGGTGGGCGCGGTGGTTCTGCTGGTGGCGGATTCCGTTGCGCAGGCTCTGTGGGCGCCGGCGGAGACTCCAGTGGGCGTGGTTACTGCCATTGCAGGCGTGCCTTTGCTGCTGTGGGGTATTAATCGGCTGCGACCAGGAGGTGGGCGCTGATGAACCGCAGGCTGAATCGCAAACGAATCCTCCGGAGGGGCGTTTCCCAGCCGGGAACTGCAGCGCCGAGGCGTGACACTGCAGCGCTGCAGAATGACACTGCGGCGCCGCAGGGTGATACTGCGGCGCCGCGGGAAGTTGCTATAGCGCCGCGGCGTACTAATGCCGGCGCGCCCCGCGTTATAGCCGTGTATGCAGCGCTGCTGGCTTTGCTGGCGTTCGCGATCGTCCTGGGATTAAGCGTCGGCGCCGTCATGAAGCCCCCGGCAGAGACGATCCACGACCTCTTCACCGGTGGGAAACTCATATGGCGCTACCGGATGCCCCGTGTGCTCGTGGGAATCCTCGCTGGTGCAGCGATGGCGGTCTCCGGCGCGTTGCTGCAGCTAGCCCTGCGTAATCCGCTGGCAGCTCCGGACACTGTGGGTGTCACCGCAGGAGGGGGCTTGGCTGCCGTGGCAGCTCTGTTGAGTGTCGGTTCCTTGCCGGCACAGGCACTGACTCCCGTGGCTTTTATCGGTGCACTGGTGGGTGCAGGCCTGGTGCTGGTGCTCGCGGGCCGAGGAGCAACGGATCCGGTGCGGCTTACCCTCACTGGCGTAGCGGTCTCTGTGGGTCTGGGCGCGCTGACTCAACTGTTGTTGGTCAAGGCTGCTCCGGAAGCGGGCGCGGCGATGACCTGGCTTAAGGGGTCGCTTTACGCCCGCACTCTCGCGGATGCGCAAGTAGTGGGGCCAGTGGTGTTGGTAGTCATCGTGGTAGCCATCGTGCTCTCGAGGCACCTGGACATGCTGAACCTGGACTCTTCTGCCATGGCGGGAGTAGGTGTCAGTGAGCGAACGTGGCGCACCGTGGCGGTGCTGTTCGCGATCCTGTTGGGAGCTGCCGCTGTGGCTGCGGCGGGGGTGTTGGGATTCGCAGGACTAATCGTGCCGCATGCTGCTCGACTGCTAGTTGGCGGTGCTGCCAGGCGAGTGGTGCCAGTGTCTGCGCTGGCTGGCGCGGGGTTGGTCGTTTTTTGTGACGCCCTTGGCCGCTGGGCATTTGCACCCACCGAAATCCCTGTGGGTGCGTTGATTTCCGTTGTCGGCGCCCCGTACTTCATTTATCTTCTGCTGCGGATGTCCCGCACCCCAGCGGGTGTATCTCGTAGTCCAGCGGAGGCCCGCGCAATACCCACGACAGTTGAAAGGAGTTCCCGATGAGCACACCTGCCTTGCACGCCGAGGCCATCACGGTGAGCTACGGCGGCCCAGATGTCCTGCGAGACGTTTCCCTCCAGGTTCCGGAGGGGAAGGTTACAGCCCTTATAGGTCCGAATGGCTGCGGAAAATCTACGCTGTTGCGAGCGTTGGGGCGTCAACAACCAATCTCGAAGGGGCGGGTCTACCTAGGCGATCGCACGATCCACGAGATGAGCGCGCGCGAGTTTGCCCGACACGTTTCCTTCTTGCCGCAACAGCCAGTTACTCCCGAGGGGGTGAGTGTGCGGGAAGTTATCGCGTACGGCCGGTACCCGTATACCGGTGCGTTTGCGTCGTTAAAAGCGGAAGACCACCGCACGGTGGAGGAGGCAGCTGAGCGCGCCGGGGTGACCTCCCTGCTGGACGTTCCAGCGACGGACTTGTCCGGCGGTCAACGTCAGCGTGTGTGGGTGGCGATGACTGTGGCTCAGCAGACCCCGGTGCTGCTCCTTGACGAGCCAACGACGTACCTCGACCCCGCGCACCAGATCGCGATTCTGGATTTGGTGCGAGATCTCAATTCCGCAGGTCGAACTGTGGTGATGGTCGTGCACGATATGACGCACGCGGCTCGTTTCGCCGATTTCATCGTCGCTATGCGTGACGGTCAGGTGCTGGCGGCGGGGGAGACAGAGGAAGTTATGTCTGCGCAGCTCGTGGAGCAGCTTTTTGGAATCTCCTGCCTGGAGGCGCGGGACCCCGAAACGGGCCGTGTCTTGCCGATTCCGTATCGCTAAGGGCTCGCTAGAGGCTCTAGAAGCAAGTCCGCTAGAGATACTTTGAAGCGCCACCCTCAAGCCGCTAATGAAAACCACTTGCAATAACGTGTAGGGTGGCGGGCTATGAGACATACACATAGCCATTCATCCGGCCGCACACCCGCGCCCGTCACGGTGCTGTCCGGTTTCCTCGGCTCGGGCAAGACAACCCTGCTCAACGACCTGCTTGCCAACCGAGGTGGCCGTCGCATCGCGGTGATCGTCAACGACTTCTCGGAAATCAACATCGACGCCGCCCTCATCGCCGGGGAAGGCCACCTCACGCGCGGCGAAGACCGCTTCGTCGAGCTCACCAACGGCTGCATCTGCTGCACATTGCGCGAGGATCTGGTGGAATCCGTTGGCACGCTCGCACGCAGTGGCGACTTCGACCACATTGTCATCGAATCCACCGGCATCTCCGAGCCCATGCCCGTCGCCGCAACCTTCGAATGGCGTTGGGAGGACGGCACTCGCCTCGCGGACGTTGCGCCGATCGACACTATGGTCACTCTTGTTGACGCCGCCCAGTTCCTGCCGCAAATAGGGCAGAAGAAGCTGCTTACAGAAGCGGACTTGCAGGCGACTGCGGACGACGAACGCACCATCGCGGATCTGCTGGTCGATCAGGTGGAATTCGCGGACGTCATCTACGTCACCAAGGCGGACCTTGTCAGCGAGCAGCGCTACCGCGCGACGGTAGCGCTGCTGCGCCGAATGAACCCGCGGGCGCGCATCGAGAAACTTCTCCACGGCCGCATAGTCACCGACCTGTCCGGAGGTTCGGCAAGCGGTGCGGCGAGTAATGCAGCGCGCAACGCAGCGACTAACGCATGTGAGCCTGGCAATGTTGAAGCTCCTGGTGTTGCGAGCGCAGGGCGGTCGGCGGTAGATGACATTCTCGGCGCGCACCTCTACGACGAGGCGACGGCCCGCGCCTACGAGGGCTACCTCGACGAGCTGGAGAACCCGCACACCCCAGAGACGGAAGAGTACGGCATCAGCTCCGTTGTCTTCCGCGGGGACCGCCCCTTCGACAGGGAGAGGCTGATTAAGGCGCTGCGCTCCACAACTGGGTTGGTGCGTTCCAAGGGATACTGCTGGATCGCCGACCGTCCGGAGCTCGCTCAGGTGTGGCACCAGGCTGGTCCTGACCTGCGGATACAACCGGCCGGCGGGTGGCGCCAGGTGGGGCTAACTCCCTCGAGTGAGGTGGTACTGATTGGCGTCAATTTCGATGCAGACAGAGCGGTACAGCAATTCTCTAATGCAATGCTGAGTGACACAGAGGTAAGAGCTATGCTGTAAGGGTCGCACGTCACATTTGGATGGCGTGGTCCCTTCCCGCGTCGGCGCGGTCGTTTCGGCGTGGGCGAGGCAATGTCGCACTTTAGGGAGAAACATTCGTGAGTAACACCCGTCCGGTAGTCCTCATCGCCGACAAGCTGTCCCAGTCCACCGTCGATGCCCTCGGCGATTCCGTCGAGGTTCGCTGGGTCGACGGCCCGAACCGCCCCGAACTGCTGAAGGCAGTCGCAGACGCGGACGCGCTGCTGGTCCGCTCTGCAACCACCGTCGACGCCGAGGTGCTCGAGGCAGCACCGAAGCTGCAGATCGTCGGTCGCGCTGGCGTGGGCCTGGACAACGTTGACATCGACACCGCCACCTCCCGCGGCGTGATGGTCGCCAACGCTCCGACCTCCAACATCCACTCCGCTTGCGAGCACGCAATCAGCCTGCTGCTGTCCACCGCCCGCCAGATCCCCGCCGCCGACAAGACCCTGCGCGACGGCGAGTGGAAGCGTTCCTCCTTCAAGGGCGTGGAGATCCTGGGCAAGACCGTCGGCATCGTCGGCTTCGGCCACATCGGCCAGCTGTTTGCACAGCGCCTGGCCGCTTTCGAGACGGACATCATCGCTTACGACCCGTACGCCAATCCCGCTCGCGCCGCACAGCTGGGCGTGGAGCTGGTGGAGCTGGAAGAGCTGATGGGCCGCTCCGATTTCGTGACCATCCACCTGCCGAAGACTAAGGAAACCGCGGGCATGTTCGACGCGGATCTGCTGGCAAAGTCCAAGAAGGGGCAGATCATCATCAACGCCGCCCGCGGCGGCCTGGTGGACGAGGCGGCCCTGGCGGAGGCCATCAAGTCCGGCCACATCCGCGGCGCCGGCTTCGACGTGTACGCCTCCGAGCCGTGCACCGACTCCCCACTGTTCGAGCTGGAAGAGGTCGTCGTTACCCCGCACCTGGGCGCTTCCACCGTGGAGGCACAGGACCGTGCGGGCACCGATGTTGCCGCATCCGTTCTGAAGGCCCTGGCCGGCGACTTCGTCCCGGACGCCGTGAACGTCTCCGGCGGCAAGGTTTCCGAGGAAGTTGCCCTGTGGCTGAACCTGGCCACCAACCTGGGCCGCGTTGCCTCCGAGCTGCTGAACAGCGCTCCGAACACCGTGACCGTCACCGCCCGTGGCGAGTTGTCTACCGAGTCCGTCGACGCGCTGGGTCTGGCTGGCCTGCGTGGTGTGTTCTCCGGCGTGATCGACGAGCAGGTCACCTTTGTCAACGCCCCGCAGATCGCTGAAGAGCGCGGCGTGGAGCTGGACGTACAGACTCAGGACGAGTCCGTCAGCCACCGCTCTATCCTGGAGGTTCAGGTTGTCGCCGCAGACGGCACCACCGCCACCGTCGCCGGTGCGCTGACCGGCTTGGAGCACGTGGAGAAGATCGTCCGTATCAACCACCGCGGCCTGGACCTGCGAGCCACCGGCACGAACCTGTTCCTGGCATACCCGGATCAGCCGGGCGCGCTGGGCAAGGTCGGTACGCTGCTGGGTAACAAGGGCATCAACATCGACGCCGCTGCACTGTCCCCGACGGACGATGAGCAGGCTGCAACTCTGGTTCTGCGCGTGAGTGAGGAACTGGACCAGCAGCTAGTCGAAGAGGTCAAGGCAGAGCTGAACGCCTCCAACGCGTTCGTTCTGAACCTCTAACCCGCGATCCTGGGCTCACCGTCCAGCGGCCGGCGACCCGGGTGCAGGCTCGCCCCCGGCTAGCCGAACAACTGGGCGCCCCAGTCCTCACCTTCGCCGAGCCCCCGCGGGCAGGCGAAGATCGCCGAGGATTCGTAGCGCACGTACTCGTTCATCTTGTCGTTGCGCGAGAGCTTCATCTGAATTGGGATGAAGCTCTTTTTTGCGTCTGCAACATAGGCAATGAAGAACAGCCCCGCCGACAGGTGGCCGAAGTTATCCGACCCCTCCACGAAGTTGTACGCCCGCCGCAGCATGCGCTGCCCGTCGTTGTTGTCGGGGTGTGCAAGGAAGACGTGCGAATCCTCCGGGATCGCGGCCTCGCGCCCGATTGTCAGGTCGAAGGGCACATCGGCGAACTCGTCGTCTGTACCAATCGGCGCACCGTTGTCCTTGTAGCGGGCGAAGGTGTGCTCCTGGTCGGACAGCGACTGCCTATCCCACGTTTCCAGCAGCATGCGGATGCGCCGGGCACACAGGTACGAGCCACCTGCCATCCAGTCCTGCCCGCCGGCTCCGTTGCCGTCGCTGGCCCAGATGTACTTATCCATTTCCTCGGTTTCCTCCGCCACCACGTTGCGGGTGCCGTCCTTGAAACCAAAGAGGTTGCGTGGGGTTTGCTGCTCGCGGGTGGTGGAGCTGGCGCGGCCGTATCCCAGCTGCGACCAGCGCACTTCCACCACGCCGCTGCCGGCGCGCACCAGGTTGCGCACGGCGTGGACGGCCACCTGCGGGTCGTCGGCGCAGGCCTGGATCACGATGTCGCCGTCGCACAGTTTGTCTACCAGCTGGTCGGAGGGGAATTTCGGCATGACCTCGAATCCCTCGGGGCGCCGACCTGCCAGGCCGAAGCGCTTGTCGAAGAGTTTGGGCCCGTAGCCGATCGTTAGCGTGAGGTTGTTCGTGCCGAGGTCGATCGCCTCGCCGGAATCCTCGGGTACCCAGAACTGGGCGGCGTCACTACGTTGGTCTTCGCGCAGCGGCGCGGCGGTTTCGCCGGCCACCATGCGCTCGGCCATGCCGGTCCATTCGGTGAGCATATCGCGCAGGTCGTCGCGGTTGTCGGTGGTTACGTCGAACGCGACGATATGCAGGTGTTCCTGTTGCGCGGTCGCGATGCCGGCTTGGTGCTCGCCCCTAAAAGGTATGACGCCCTCAGCCGCATCTTTCTGCCCGAACGGACCAACGTTGGCCTTGTCGGCGGCGATCGCTCCCGCTCCGGTGGCGAGCACTCCAGCGCCGGCGCCAACTCCCAGCCCGGTGAGGAATCGGCGGCGGGAGATTCCCGTGCCGTTAGCGCCGGCGGCGTTCCTGCCGTTAGCGACGGCGTGGTTGGAAGCGCCAGCGTTGCTAGCGCTAGCAGCGGAGTCGGCGGATTCGCGGGGAGTAGGGGATTCGGCGGACATGGTATGGCTTTCTTCTTGAGACGGGTAATGGCTGGAGATCGGGCGAAAACCGGTGCCCCGGAAATGGGGAGTCCTGAACTGGGGGATCAGGGGACAGCGTGGCTTAGCCGGCGATGATGGTCTGAACCTCGGAGACGGCCTCGGTCAGGTGGTCCAGGGCGCCAGAGAGCTTCTTGCGCTCGGATTCGCTCACCGTGTCGTAGAGCACGAACCCGTCGCCCTTGCGGTAGCCGTTCAGAAGCTCCTGAACCTCATCGAAGCGCTTGTTGATCTCGTCCAGCTTGCCGGGCTTGCGCTGCTCCAGCGGGGTTTCCAGCGCGGCGATGGCGGCCTTGGAGCCTTCCAAGTTGGCCTGGAAGTCCCACAGGTCGGTCTTGGAGAAGATGTCCTCTTCGCCAGTGATCTTCGAGGTGGCGATCTCGTCCAGCAGGCCCAGAGCGCCCGTGGCGATCTGTACCGGGGTGACGTCGAAGTCCTTGGATTCCACGCCCTCGACGAGCTCGTCGACGTCCTTGGAGAGCTGATCGGCCAGCTTCTTGGTGTTGTCCGTGATCTTCTTGTTCTTCCACAGATCTTTTTCGATGGCGTGGAAGCCGGTCCATTCGTCTCCGTCGGCGATATCGGCCTCGCGCAGGTCGATGCGCGGGTCGAGGTCATTCGGGAAGGATTCTGCGACTGGCTCGATGCGCTCGTAAGGGGTGCGGACCTGCGCGAAGAGCTCCTTGGCCTTTTCCATGTCGTCGGCCTTGATTGCATTGACGAACTCAGCGGTCCGGGATTTCAGGTTCTTCGTCTGCGAGCGGACGTAGGAAACGTAGTTATCCACGGCCTCCTGCAGCGCTTCGTCGCCCTCGGCGGCGGAGACCGCGTCGCCGGTGACGTTGATGTCGGTGCCAATGCCTGCGCCGACCATTCCGGGCTTGCACAGTCCCTGGTACTTGCCGGGCTCGCGGAGCTCGACCACCAGCTTGCGGGTCGCGCCCGGTCCGATGTTCTCAACTTCGCCTTCCACGCGGCCGCCATCGGTGAGGACGTAGAACTCGTTGATCTTGGAGCCATTGTTGGTAACCGTGAACGTATTAGAGCCTGTGGACAGGTCGGCGCTGGACAGGGTGCAGGCGTCGTCGGTTTGCGTGACCTCGATGGTGTTGGATGCATCCTTGTCGGCGCAGGCGCTCAGAGTCGCTGGGAAGAGGACCAGCGGTAGTGCCAGCGCAGCGGCGGAGCGAACGGGGCGCGCAGAGCGCACGGTGCGGGAAGTGCCGGTGGAACGGGAGTTGTGGGTGGAACGGGAGGTACGGGTGGTGCGGATCATGATGGGGATGAGTCTTTCTTTTGTAGTTGAAACGCGAGCTAAGCGCGCTAAGGCAGGAAGTTGGAGGGATGGGGGATTTAGGCGTTGGCTGGGGTGGTCGGGGCGGAAGAGTGGGCGTCAGAACCCTTAGAAGTAGACGGCACCTTCTTCGACAGGCGTAGGAACAGCCACATCGCGACAACCAGGTAAACAGCCCAACCGATGAACGCCAGGACGGTTGGCGCGGGCACGATGTTGAACATGCCCTCCAGCAGAGCGGCGTACCAGGTGCCCGGCGTGAGTACCCCCGAGATGTCGAAGAGGATCGAGTTGAGCCCCGGCAGCACGTTGGCCTCCTGCAGGTCGGTGATGCCGTAGCGCAGGATGCCAGCGGCGACGACCACCAACAGGATGCCAACGACCTGGAAGAACACCTGCAGGTTGATGGTGATGGCGCCGCGGTACATCAGTACACCCAGCAGCACGGCGATCGCTACGCCGATACCCAGGCCGATGAATGGGGTGGCGTTGTCGCTGGTAAAGGAGTCGAAGACCAGCAGGATCGTCTCGATTCCCTCGCGACCGACGGCCAGCAGCGCCACCGCGAACACTGCTTTGGGGCCGATGGCGGCGTCGAGCTTGCCTTTCAGCTCGTCGGCCATGTTCTTGCCGGTGGAGGACATCCACAGCAGCATCCAGGTAATCATGGCTACGGTGACCAGGCTGGCGATGCCGCCGATGAGTTCCTGGCCCTGGGTGGTGAGCGTCTTCGTTCCGAACTGCAGGACGAGGAAGCTGATGACGGTGATGGCCAGCGCGGCGGCGACTCCGCCCCACAGCCAGGGGCGTTCGTGGGAGCGGCCGGTCTTCTTTAGATAGGCGGCCAGGATGATGACGATCATCGTGGCTTCGAGGCCTTCTCGAAGTCCGATGAGCAGGTTGGCGTAGAGCATGGGCAACCTCAAGAGGAGGGGCGAGTTCAGGTTAGTCTCGCCTTAGTGATTGGGACCGCTTTAGCATAATCCCCTAGGTGAGGTTTGCCTAATCTTTTGGTGGGTTGAGTGAAAACTAGCCCCGTAGAGCGCCCCCATGCCGCGCTGCTACAGGTACTGCTGCACCTTCTGCGCGATGTCCGGCCACTCGAGGTCGAGCCTGCGGGAGGCGCGGCGGTTCATGATCCAGGCGGCGCCGACAACGATCACCCAGTGCAGCAGCACGCCCAGCCAGCTGAGCAGGGGAATGTCGGCAATGCTGTTGCCTGCTCCGTCGGCCATGGCCAGCGGGGTCAGTGCCAGCAGACCGCCCGGCAGGAAAGAGATGGTGAGGATCAGCATCGTCACCAGCGCGGAGACTATGGCGTTGCTGCCACCGTTGCGCTGCTTGAAAGAGTTGGTGCCCGGCGCGGTGGTTTGAGCGGGGAAGCGTGTGGCGCTGAAGTTCGCCATCGCGGAGGCGAGGAGGATGCAGCCCAGGGTCAAAAGGCTAACCAGCAGCCAGGTGGCGCTAAAGTCGTCGATTGCTCCGGCGGCGATGCAGACGATCAGCCAGATCGGCACCAGTACTGTCGCTGTGGAGAGGCTGCGGCTGGCGACGATCTGCTTGCCGCGCACTCCGGCGACCATGTGCACCCAGTTGGATGGGCCGTCCATGCCCAGGGAGTTGCCCGCGACCTGCTGGGGACCAAGGGATACGAAGAACAGGGCGAACCACAGCATCCAGCGGTTGGCTTCGTTGAGCATTCCCATCAGCAGGTATAGCCCGCAGAGGACGACTACGATCATCAGGCTCATCATGAAGCGGTTGTCGCGGCGCCAGTAGCGGATCTCTCGGGAGTAGAGGGCGCCAACGGGGGAGCCGGGGACGCGCGGCAGCAGCAGGCTATCGCCCTTCGCAGCACGGGCGGCGTGCTGAGTCGGCAGTGGGTTGTTGAGGTCGTGCTTGACGGCCACGCGCATTATGTAAGCCACTGCGAGGATCGCCACGAGGCAGATCGCGCCCTTGGCGAGGCCGGTGCCGAGGTCGGTTCCGAAGGTGGTTCCGGTACTGCCATTATTGACGCCACCGCCTCCGATATTGGCCAAGTCAGCAGCTGCTCCGGCCGCGGCGGCGAAGGGCGTCCAGGACAGGATGTCGGCGCTGGTCTTGATGGCCGCGGTGGGATCGGTTCCGTCGGTGAGCAACTGCGGCAAGAGGTACAGAGCCAGGAAGCCGAAGGTGACGACAATTCCGGCGACGTTGCCCCACAGTTCGCTGAACTTGGTGGCAATGCTGCTGAGCGCGGCGGCGAGCGCTTCGCCTGCCAGCAGGGTGATCACCAGCTGGAGTACGCACGCCAGCACCCACAGTGCGCCCGCGCCCGCGGAGGCTACCTCCGCGAACGCGAGGTATCCGAGGGCGGCCATGATGATGGTGTTCACCAGCGAGATCGCCGCCCGCGAGTTGATGAACATCGCCGTGACCATGCCCGGCAGAATATCGCGGTCGGTCAGCGGCAGGGAGCTGAACATGCGCGGGTCCAGCATCCGTTCCTCGCTGGGGAAGATGGCCGATAGTGCCAGGTAGAGCACGCTGCCGAGCCCCATGGTCAGCACGAACATCGCTGGATCCCCGTCGGAGATCAGGGTGTTGTAGCTGCCGAACGCCAGGCCTACACAGCCCATGATCGCGAAGATGGTGACGACCACGGACGAGATGATCATCTGCAGGTTGCCGACGAACGCGTGCGCCCACAGCTTGCAGTGGAGTGTGAGGAGAGTTTTAGTCTTCGACACCGGCCTGCCCCTCATGACGCACGCTCGGCTGCTCGCCGCCGCGGAGCCAGCCGAAGGATCCCGTATCCAGCTGCTTGCCGCCTACGGCCTCGACGAAGCGCTCGGAAAGCGACTTGCCCGCGCGCACCTGTTCTGTGGTTCCAGCGGTGACGACGGTGCCCTGGTTAATGATCGCCACGTGGTCACAGAGACCCTCGACCAGCTCCATCACGTGCGAGCTTAGGATCACGGTGCCGCCGGCTGCCACGTAGCGTCGCAGGATCGTACGGATCACCTCGCCAGATACCGGATCCACGGCCTCGAAGGGTTCGTCCAGGATCAAAACCTCGGGGCTGTGTAGCAGGGCGCCGGCCAGGAGGATCTTCTTCTTCATGCCCGCGGAGTAGTCGGCGATGTACTTCTTGCCGGCATCCGCCAGGTCGAGTGCCCGCAGCAGGTCTGCGATGCGCTGCTGTAGTTCCTCACCGGGGATGTCGCGCAGGTAGCCCAGGTATTCCAGATACTCCTTGCCGCTGAGGCGTTCGAACACGGGGAGGCCGTCGACCAGCAGCCCGTAGCTGCGCTTGGCTGCCAGCACTTCCTCTTCCGCCCGGGTGCCTTCGGCGGGGTCTGCCCACAGTGGGTGGCCGGCGACCCAGGAGTTGCCACTATCGGGTCGAATGATGCCCGTTGCTGCGAGGATGGCGGTGGTCTTGCCCGCTCCGTTGGGTCCGACGATGCCGTAGAAGCTGCCCTTCGGCACGGTCAGGTTGAGGTTGTTCACCGCGACTTTGTCGGCGAATGTCTTCACTAGGTTGCGGATGACCAGCGCTGCGTCGCCGACCTCCGCGTTGAGGGATAAGTGTGAGGGAAATGGCTCATAGGTCATGCGCGCCACTTTATCAATGGGGTGTCGCGTGGCTTCCTCTGTTTTGGGTCTGACGCCCACTCGGTCTCTGTGAACCGAGGCTTCATCGTGTGCCTTTTATGTCGGTTCGTGGGTGGTGTCCGGGTGGCATGCTATTGTTCTAAATAACCAACTAGTGAGACAAAGGAGTTCATACAGTGAAACTCGCAGTGATTGCCGGCGATGGCATCGGTACCGAAGTAACCGCCGAGGCCCTGAAGGTTCTGCACGCTCTGCGTGACGACGTGGAGACCACCGATTACGACCTCGGCGCCCGCCGCTACCTGCGCAATGGTGAACTCCTGACCGACGAGGATCTGGACTCCCTGCGCGAGCACGACGCAATCCTGCTGGGCGCCATCGGCGATCCCCGCACCGTGCCCGCCGGTGTGCTGGAGCGCGGCCTGCTGTTGCCGCTGCGCTTCAAGCTGGACCACGCAGTGAACCTCCGCCCGTCGAAGCTGTACCCGGGTTCTTCCAGCCCGCTGGCCAACCCGGGCGACATTGACTTCGTCGTCGTGCGAGAGGGGACCGAGGGCCTCTACTGCGGCAACGGCGGTACACTGCGCGCGGGCACTGACCATGAGGTGGCGTCCGAAGTATCCCAAAACACCTACTACGGCGTGGAGCGCGTGGTGCGCGATGCGTTCGAGCGTGCACAGAGCAGGCGTAAGAAGCTGACCTGGGTGCACAAGACGAACGTGCTGGTGAACGCCGGCTCCCTGTGGCAGCGTGCCATCGAGACGGTGGGGCAGGAGTACCCCGAGGTGCAGGTCGATTACAACCACATCGACGCAGCGACGATCTACATGGTCACCAAGCCGCAGGAATACGACGTGATCGTCACGGATAACCTGTTCGGCGACATCCTGACCGACCTGGCGGGCGCTGTCACCGGCGGTATCGGCCTGGCAGCTTCCGGCAACATCGATCCCTCGCGGAAGAACCCCTCCATGTTCGAGCCGGTGCACGGCTCCGCGCCGGACATCGCGGGCCAGGAAATTGCCGACCCGTGCGCGGCGATCCTGTCGGTGGCGCTGATGCTGCGCCACCTGGGTGACGATGCCAACGCTGAGCGCATCGAGGCCGCCGTGCTGGCCGAGGCCGGCTCGCGCGACGGCGGCCCGGTGAAAACTGCGGAGGTCGGCGACCGCGTGGTCGCGGACCTCAAGTAGGTCGCGCCGCGGCTACTGCGCGCGCAGCGTCTTCGACCACAACTCCTTGCCACGGGTGGTGAACAGCCGGACGGTGAGATCCTTCGACCCGCCGTCGATGTCTACCTCTCCGAAGTGCTGGAAATCATCCAGTGGCGAGGAGTTTTGCTTATCCTTCGCCGGGGCGTGCACGTACACGACCTCCGGGCCGAAGGTGCCGTCCATGTCGTTCGGGCCGAAGCCACCGGCGTTCAGCGGCCCGGTGACGAACTCCCAGAACGGCGCGAAATCCTGGAAGTCCGCACGATCCGGCGAGTAGTGGTGGGCGGCGGTGTAGTGCACGTCGGCGGTCAGCCACACCACGTTGCGCACGTCCTTGATTCCGCTAAGCACGCGCCCAATCTCCGCCTCGCGGCCGACGGCCTTTCCACCCGCTCCGTTGGACACACCTTCCTGGTCGTCCCCATCCGGAACCACGATGCCCAGCGGCAGGTCGTTGGCGATGATCTTCCACGTGGCGGTGGAGTTCTTCACGCCCTCGATCAGCCACTTTTCCTGCTTGGCGCCCAGGATGTGCCCCGGCTTGGTGGCGGAAGCTCCGCTGTCCGGGTTGCGATCCTTGTAGCTGCGCATGTCCAGCACAAAGATGTCCAGTAGGGAACCGTAGGAAATCTTGCGATACACGCGGCCATCCACGGCCATCTTCCGGTCTAGCGGCTGCCACTCGTGGAACGCCTGGAAGCCGCGCTGGGCCAGCAGGTTCACGTCCTTGACCTGGTACTTGTCGTCATCCAGGATCTCGCCTGGATACCAGTTGTTCGTCGTCTCGTGGTCGTCCCACTGCACCACCTGCGCGACCTGAGAGTTGAAGCGCTTGTAGTTCTCGTCCAGCAGGTTGTAGGCGTGCTGGCCGCGGAACTCCTCTAGGGTTTCGGCGACCTTGTTCTTGTATGGGCTGGTGAGGTTTTTAAATACCCGCCCGTCGTCCATCTTGTGGTTTTCCTCGATAGGTCCGTCGGCGTAGACCGTGTCGCCGGAGTGGATAAACAGGTCCGGGTTGCGGTCTGCCATCGTCTTCCAGCAGTACATGCCGCCGATGTCCGGGTTGATGCCGTAGCCCTGGCCCGCCACGTCGCCGGACCAGTGCAGGCGGATGTTCTTCGGCGCCTGGCTGGTGGAAGGCGCGGTAGTGAAGCTGCCGAATACCGGCACGGAGCGCGCGGCGGTGTGCTGGTCCTCCATGGTCACGCGGTAGTGGATCTTCTGGCCGGGCTCCATGCCAACCAGGCGCAGCCGCCCGGTGCCGTCGCTCTCCGGGGTGAGGGTGGCGCCACGGAAGGTCTTGGTCTTGTGTCGCGGGAACGCCGGGTCCGTCGATGCCTCCACGACCATGCGCGCCGGTCGATCGACGCGCGCCCATACAAGGCCGCCGTCGGGTCGCACATCGCCGGTAGCGACGCCATGAGTGATCACTGGCCGGGCGCGCTGCAAACCAACCGAGCCGACCGCCCCGCTGGAACCCACCGACGATCCGGCGGCGGAGCCAGCCACGCTGCCGGTCTGCGAGCCGAGAGCGTGCGCCACGCCCGTGCCCAGCAGGGCGGCGCCGGTGGCGCTGGCGCCGGCCAGGAACGTGCGGCGGGTGGTGTTGCGCGAGTTGGAAGGAGTTTCGGAATTCGAAGTAGTCGGGGAGTTGGGGAGTTGAGGATTAACGCTGCGATTCGTCATAGCGGCCAAGCTAAAGGCCAAACGTGTCGGAGCCGTGGCAAGCGCGTAAACCGAGGATTACGTGAAACTAAATTCATGGTTAATGGGCGGGGAGAAGGGGGCGTCATGAAAAAATACAGGGACAAGACCACAAAGAAGGGGCATAGCAAGAGGTAGAGCGGGCAGTGGAGTAGGGTATGAAAACATGCGTATTGCTCGAATTGCACACCCCGAGGGCATGGCCTTCGCGATCGTGGAGGGCGGCCAGCCGGACGGCACCGGCGCTACCCTCCGCGAGATCGCAGGCCACCCGTTCGGACAGCCCGAATTCACCGGAAAATCCTGGCCCATTGAAGACGTTCGACTGCTGGCCCCGATCCTGCCGTCGAAGGTTATCGCCGTCGGGCGCAACTACGCTGACCACGTCAAGGAGGTGTTCAATAAGAGCGCCGAGCACCTGCCGCCGACGATCTTCCTGAAGCCCCCAACAGCAGTTGTTGGCCCCGAGGCTCCCATCCGCATCCCCGAGTGGGCCACGCGCGTGGAGTTCGAAGGCGAGATGGCGATCGTCATCGGCCGCCCGTGCAAGGACGTCAACCGGAACAACTGGAAGGACGTGGTGCTGGGGTTCACCATCGTCAACGACGTATCCTCCCGCGACCTGCAGTTCCAGGACGGCCAGTGGTCCCGTGCGAAGGGCCTGGATTCCTTCTGCCCGCTGGGTCCGTGGATCGAAACGGCTGTGGACAGCATCGACATCGATAACCAGCCGATCCTGGCGCACCTCACCCACGAGGGCAAGACGGAAACCAAGCAGGATTCCAACTCCAACCAGATGATCAAGTCCATCCCGGAGATCGTGGAGTGGGTTTCCTCCGCTTTCACGCTGCTGCCGGGCGACGTGATCTGCACGGGCTCGCCCGCGGGCACCGCAGAGATGGTTCCGGGCGACCGTATTGAGGTGGAGATCCCGGGGCTGGGCAAGCTGGCCAACCCGGTACAGGCCTACGGCAAGTAGGCGGAACTCGCCAGCCGCGTGGTCAGCGCCGGGCGGATGTGGCTCCGAGCGTTACACTTCTCGCAGCGCTGCAGGCACGTTAAGTGCCCGCAGCGCTGTTTGCAGCTTGGCAGACGTTTCCTCCGCCTCCATGGCGGGAATCGAGTCCACGACAATGCCGCCGCCGGCCCAGGCGCGGGCGGTGTTGTCCTCCACGATGGCGCAGCGGATAGAGAGCATAAACTCCCCGTCGCCGCTGGAATCGCACCAGCCCACGGCGCCGGAGTAAAACTCGCGCGGAGACTTCTCCTGCGCAATAACCCCCAGCGCATCGTCCGTCGGGGTGCCGCCGATGGCCGGGGTGGGGTGCAGCATCGAGGCCAGATCCAGCGCGGAATACTCGTCGTCCTTCAGTGTGCCCGCGATCTGGGTCCCCAGGTGGATCATCTCATTTGTCTCGTGGATCTCCGGGGTGGCCGGAATGTCCAGCGTTTCGCACAATGGCTCCAGCACTCGGCGGTAGTGCTCCACCACAAAGCGGTGCTCGCGTAGATCCTTGTCGGAGCTTCCGAGTTCGCGGGCTGTGGCGTCATCAATAGAGAGACTTCCGGTACGCGGCGCGGAACCGGCCAGGGGGAAGGCCGAGATCTGACGGCCATCGCGGCGAATCAGCATCTCCGGCGAACTGCCGACGAACATTGCGTTTTGGTACTCGGAGCGACCCGTGGCGGAGAGGTCCACGGCGAAGCCATCGCGGTAGGCGGACAGGTCGATCAGGCGGGCGGCGATGAGCAGCGGATCCACGGTCTCGGCGTAGGTGATGTCCACGGCACGCGCCAGTACCACCTTTTCCAAACGGGACTGCTGGATCGTGGCGACGGCGGCGGCGACCATTGCCGTGTGTTCCTCGGCGGTGGTCTGCGCTTCGACGGACTCGACCGTCAACGAGCGGGCGGCATCCTTGCCACGGAAGAAGGCCGGTGGCTCCAGCGGGCCTTCGGCGCGGACAACGGTCTCGGGCTCCATGAGGGCCGCGCGGAGGGACGTGTCGAAGGGGAAAGCGCCGACAATCAAGTCTGCATCCTTGTTTCGAAGCGCGGTGGAGGCCTCGAACGGATCCGGGAAGGTCGCCTTGCGCCCCTGGGTGCGGATGCTGCGATCTGGGCGGGAAAGCAGGAAATCCGGGGCGGTGGCCGGTCGCTGCTCGTGGGTCATGGGTGCCATTTTACTTCCCGGCGGGACAGCGAGCTGCCTTGGCCTGGGTTGTGTGCGGGTTGTGTGCGGGCCGTGTGCGGCAAGAAGCCCTGGGCTGTACGTGGCAAAAGACTGACCTCAATTCCGGATTAGTGCCTCTACGTGGAATGATGATGCTTATGAATACAGAATCAGGTGAACATCCGGTGGGCTTCGCCACCGCGATGAACCATTCCCTCGGCGCGCAGACCGGCGCGGATTCCCTCGAAGCGGTTGCGAATTCTCCCTATGACAAGGTGGAGCTGTGGTGGCCGTGGGAAACGCCCCACCCCTCCGAGCAGCAGATGCGCCAGCTGGTCGATGCGCTGGCCAAGGGGCGACCGGAGAACCCGCGCCAGCTCGTCGCGCTGAACCTCTGGGCCGGCGATCTGGCGGCGGGTGATCGGGGAGTGCTGCACTTGGTCGGCCCGGCGAGTGCCGCTGACAATGCTGTCGGTGCCGAGGGCGCTGGGGATGCCGGGAGTGTGGTCGACGACGTATTTTCCGACGGCGATCCGGCGATCACTGAGGAGCTGATTGAGCACCTGAATGCCGTTGAGTACCTGCACCGGCTGACGGGCGTGGGGCGCTTTAACGTGCTGGTCGGCCGCGGTGGGCGCGCGCTGCAGCGCCGCCAGGTCCGGGCGTTCGCTGCAGTGGTCAAGCGTCTGGCGAGCTTCGACGGCGTGGCTCTGGTCGAGCCCCTGAGCGGTATTGAAAACTACCCTGTGACCAGCATTAAGGAGGCTGCGCCCTTGGTTGCTGCCGGTGGTCGCCTTCTTCTTGACGTCTACCACCTCGCCGCCAACGGTGAGGACTGGACCTGGCTTGCCGACCGGGGACCGGGGAACGAGCTATGGCCGGAGCATGTGCAGATCGCGGACTTCCCAGGCCGCGGGGTGCCGGGGACTGGCGAAGCTCCTCTGGAAGAGTGGATTAGCCAGCTGCGCGCGTCTGGCTATGAGGGGGAAGTAGTCCTCGAGCACATCTAGTGCGTGAGGTCAGCTGAGTAAAAGCTGAAGAAGTTGCGCACATTCCGGCGTGTTACAGCACATGCGCAGTGAAACTTGTACCTAATGTTACGCTTGTGACTCATGTGACTGTTGTTAAGAATATTAAAGCTGTTAGCTCTGTAATTGCCGGAAATACTGCGGGTGCCGGACGCCACCTTGGCAGCCGTGCCCTGCGCTTTGCCCTGCTCATGGCGGTATCCGTCGCTATGACGGTGGCAATGATTGCTACCGTGCTCGTCGGCGGAGCTGGAGCGGCTAGCGCTCAGGAAGCGCCCGCGCCTGCTCCCGCACCCGCGCCCAAGCCTGCACCGAAACCGGCACCGGCGCCGAAGCCGGCGTCAACAATAGATAGGGCGCACCCCGGACAGTCAGAGAACATCGAGTTCACCCGACCCGACGGCAGCATCCGCAGCGCAATCGTCAGCGTGACCTCCAACTACGACCCGCGCAAGCCCACGCCCGTGCTGTTTGGTTTCGGCGGGCGCGACGATACGCCCGAGAATTACCGCAGTTACTCCCGCTTCTCTAACACCGGCGCGGCCAGTGAAGCGATCGTGGTCTACCCACGCGGTATTGATAACGCCTGGGAAGGCGCGCCGTACGCCACCAGCAAGCGCGGCCAAGACGTCGACTTCGTGCGCCAGATCGTCAACGAGCTGGACAGGAAATTCAACGTCGACCGCAACCGCATCTACGCCACCGGCATGTCCAACGGTGGCGGTTTTGTGATGAACCTTGCGTGCCAGGCTCCTGATCTGATCGCTGGCGTGTTGAGCGTCTCCGGCGCCTTCTACAACCCGGTCAACGAGGGCTGCGCGCCGGAGTCCGTGCCGACGTTCGTGATCCACGGCCAGCAGGACGAGCTGACTCACTACAACGGCGGCACGCTGCACAACGCGCCGTACCTGCCTGCGCCACGCCTGATCCACTCGCGCGCGCTGCGCAACGGCTGTGCGCCACAGCCTGCGGTGGAACAGAAGCCCAACAACGTCACCCAGTTCGGCTACCGCGGCTGCCGCGACGAGGCTGTGTTCTGGCGGATCAACGACCAGGGGCACAACTGGCACTTTGCGCCCGACGTAGCCAACGAGGCCTGGAACTTCCTGGCTCGTCAGAACAAGACGTTGCCGGGCGCGGCCAGCTAGAGCTAACTAGAGCTAACTAAAATCGGCCAGAGCCAGCCAGAGCCAGCGCTGTGTCGGCTTTTAGGATTTTGTAAGAAAAAGTTCCTAAATACTACCGCCCGGTGTATGTTTAAACGGTGCAAAAATTTTCGTCACGTTTTACTCACACGAAGGCTGCGAACACTCACTCTCTTTCCGCGGCTACTCACACTGATTCCGCAGGCTCCGCAGTCTCCGGCGCTTCCCGCCCAGCCCGTCGCGGCGGCCGCTTCCGCAAGCTCACGCTGTCTCTGGGCGTGGCTCTCGGTATCGGCGCAAGTACCCTGGCCGGCTCGGCTCTGGATACTGCTGCCGGCAACGAGTCCGCGACTCCGCAGGCTAGCGCCGCCCCAAGCAACTTGGTTGGCGGCGTTTCCGGTAGCCTAACCGGCCTCGCTGGTGCCCTGAGCCCGCGCCCGGCGAACAACTACCAGACCTTCAACGTCAAGGGGAAGACCCGCACGGCTATTGTCGATGTTCCGGTGAACTCCGGAAACCGCAAGAAGCCGATCCTCTTTGTGTTCGGCGGTCGTGGCCAATCTGCGGCGGACATGAAGAGCACGTCCCGCCTCAATGCGGTGGCCGGCCGCGATGCCGTCGTAGTCCACGCGGAGGGTATCGACCGCTCCTGGGAAGGCGCCCCGTACTCCAAGACTCGCCGTGGCGAGGACGTTGCGTTCGTCCGCGAGATGGTGCGTTCCCTGTCCAAGCGCTACAACGTTGATACCCGCCGCGTCTATGCGGCCGGCCTGTCCAATGGTGGCGGCATGGCAATGAACCTGGCTTGCCAGGCTCCGGATCTGGTTGCCGGTGTCGTGTCTGTTTCTGGTGCCTACTATGACGCCACCATGAACAACTGCCGTGGGCGCAACGTACCGACCATGCTGATCCACGGTGTGCACGACACCCTGATGCACTACGGTGGCGGCGAGCGCCACGGCATGCGTTACTACGGCGCCCGCGCTGCTTTCGACAACGCAGCACGCCGCAACTCCTGCGACATGCGTACCCTGCATGGGGTTCGCACCCACGCCCTCACCAGCGGATTCACCTACAACGGTTGCCGCGCTTCCACCGTCCTGTGGCGTGCGGACTTCGGCGGCCACAATTGGCACGCCTTCGCCCCGGACGCTCCGCAGGCTGCGTGGCACTTCCTGTCGCGCCACCGTCATGCCTAGGTAGCGCGCCTCAACGGCACCCCAAACCCCCGCCACCGCGCCGGGGGTTTTGCTTTGCCCGCACAGAGCCCGCACAGAGCCCGAACCGAGCAAGCGCGAAGGCAAGAACGTGGGAAGGTACAGTTAAATACCATGAGTGAAGTAAGCGAAGTTCGCGTTCGATTCTGCCCGTCGCCCACCGGCACCCCGCACGTCGGCATGGTGCGCACGGCACTGTTCAACTGGGCTTA
This sequence comes from Corynebacterium sp. c24Ua_83, assembly GCF_039907245.1. NCBI lineage: Bacteria > Bacillati > Actinomycetota > Actinomycetes > Mycobacteriales > Corynebacteriaceae > Corynebacterium > Corynebacterium sp. c24Ua_83. The sequence continues at coordinate 54,499 of NZ_JASBOI010000013.1, forward strand.
TGCCCGCCACACTGGCGGCAAGCTCGTCTTCCGTATCGAGGACACCGATGCGAAGCGAGACTCCGAGGAGTCCTATCAGGCCATCATTGATTCCTTGAAGTGGCTGAACCTCGGCTGGGACGAGGGCATCGAGGTTGGCGGCCCGCACGAGCCTTACCGCCAGTCCCAGCGCATGGATATCTACGCGGACGTCCTGGAGAAGCTGAAGGAATCCGGCGACGTGTACCCGGCCTACTCCACCAACGAGGAAGTCCAGGCCCGCCACAAGGCTGCAGGCCGCGACCCGCAGCTGGGATACGACAACTTCGACCGCGATCTCACCGAAGAGCAGATCGCGCAGTTCAAGGCTGAAGGCCGCGAGCCGGTCTGGCGCTTGCGCATGCCCGACGACCGAGTCTACGAGTGGCACGACCTCGTCCGTGGCGACATGAGCGTGGACGGCAAGACCGTGCCGGACTTCGTGGTCGCTCGCTCCAACGGCCAGCCGCTGTACACCCTCGTTAACCCGGTGGACGATGCTCTGATGGAGATCACGTACGTCCTGCGAGGCGAAGACTTGCTGCCGTCCACACCGCGACAGATCGCACTCTACGAGGCGTTGGTACGGGTGGGCGTCGCTAAACAGGTACCTACATTCGGCCACCTACCGTTCGTAATGGGCGAGGGCAACAAGAAGCTCTCCAAGCGCGACCCGGAATCGAACCTGTTCAACCACCGCGACAACGGCATCATCCCCGAGGGCATGCTGAACTACCTGTCGCTGCTTGGCTGGTCGCTGTCCGCTGATGAGGACATCTTCACGATGCAGCAGCTCATCGACAACTTCGATGTGGCGGACGTGAAGCCCAACCCGGCACGCTTCGACCAGAAGAAGTTGGAGGCCATCAACGCCGACCACATCCGCATGCTGGAGCTGGACGACTTCACCGAGCGCCTGCGAACTTACCTGGAGGAGCACAAGGCCTTCCCGGCGGACTACCCCGCGGATAAGTTCGCTTTCGCCGCGGAGCTGGTGCAGACGCGCATCAAGACGCTCTCGGAAGCTGACGGTCTGCTGCGCTTCCTGATCACTTCTGACGCCGACTTGTCCCTGGATGAGAAGGCCGCTAGGAAGAACCTGAAGGAAGACGCGGTGGAGGTTCTCGAGGTTGCCATCGCGCAGTTGGAGGCCATCGCGGACGGGGAGTTTAAGACCGACGTCATTGAGAAGGCGCTGCAGTCGAAGCTAATCGAGGAGATGGAGCTGAAGCCGCGCAAGGCCTACGGTGCTCTGCGTGTGGCCATCAGTGGTGCGGCTGTGTCCCCGCCGCTGTTTGAGTCCATGGAGCTGCTGGGCAAGGAGTCCACGCTGGCGCGCCTGCAGGCTGCCCGCGAGCAGACGCCCTTCGCGCCTGCACAGCAGTAGAGGCAGCGGTAGACGCAGCGGGGGAGGTGCGCTTGCGCGTGCCGTACTGCGAGTGAAGGGCGACGCAGTGAGCGCACTATGGCCGGAAAAATGGGTGTTTACCAGCTGATTTGCTTGTAATTCACTGTTCTGGTTATAGTATTCCTCGTTGCGAGCGAGGTTCGCAGTGTTCAACGACCTGGATAGCCGGGGAGTGTCACTTGCGGGTTTTGTTCGACGAACGATGGCCTATGGTGTAATTGGCAACACTACGGTTTCTGGTACCGTCATTCTAGGTTCGAGTCCTGGTAGGCCAGCGCCCCGTTCGTCTAGCGGCCTAGGACGCCGGCCTCTCACGCCGGTAACACGGGTTCAAATCCCGTACGGGGTACAATCTGAAACGCCCTCGGAGAAATCCGGGGGCGTTTTCCTTCTTCGAACGAGAGTTCTAATTATCGCAAGATCCTAGTTGTATGTCCTGACCATTTGTCATTATGCAACTATGACGCCTTCACCGCATACAAACCACGTTCAGGTTACAAAACATCTGGCGCTCAGAAGGGACATTCATTTGGATGAGCCGATGTGTGTATTCAATGATTCAGACTGGGAACTCATGCATGGAAAAGACAGGTTGCCTACTGGAACCTTGATTTGCTGCGAGCCAGGATGTCGAGCCGAATTGGTGGCTGTACAACGCAAGAACGGAACTCGGTTTTTGAGGAATCGTCCCAGTCAGAATTGTGGACATACATCTGTTGTTGGATGCGGTGGAGGTCCTCATACTCCAGAGCATCGATGGATACAACATAGATTGAGAAATATGCTTTCCAGTATGGGGGTCGAGGTGACGCTCGAGCATAAGTTCGCGGACTTATGGGTACATACGGATCCACCGATTGCTATTGAAGTGCAACGGGTGCCTACTAACATTGGAAAGCGATCGAAATCTAGAAAAGAGCACGGAGCTTCAACCATCTGGTTGCTTACGGAGTCTGCGGTAGACTCAAGATTAAACAGAGATCTCTTTCGCTATCCCGCTGCTCGAATTCGAGTGCTAGACGAGGACCGACGTACGATGGTTAAGCCATGGAGTTCGTCAGAGAAGAGCAAACGGGCGCGGTTGAACGTGGGCGCAACGATTCTCAGACTCGATGACAATGGTAAGGCGTTTGAAAGCGAGGGAAACTACGATGCCAAAAAGTTTTTTCAAGAGGTTTTCGATGGGCGCCGACGTTGGGTTGGTCAAGATTGCCAGGAGACGAACCACTTTTCTGGGTGGGTAAGGACACAAGACTTAAACTATGTTCGAACCATAGGAACGAGGACCATCCGGAAGTCAGTAAAATTCTCGGGTAGGTCTAGATACTTTCCGCGAAGGTTTCGGAATTAGTTCCTACCTCGGCATGCACGGGCGTTGCCGTCAACCGAAGTGAGCTTCGTGAGTTCTGTCGATTTGATTAGATTCGTGAGTAGGTTTGCGTTCTATCCGAATTGATATCAACGCTTGGCCGAGGTGTCTGCGTTATAGCTGCTTGAGGCCTGGTTAGTCAGTTTCAGAGGCATCACACCCCCGGATCGT